>JBBJMN010000067.1:0-11404 GCA_037720485.1 Candidatus Nitrosocosmicus sp. | reverse complement strand
ACATTACCACTTAGTCTCAATATAATAGGCTCTTTATCGAACTCTTTACATAAGCCGTAAAAAGAACTAATTTTTTGCGATTGGGACATTTGGACATTATTTTTTAGCTGTTCTAAAGATTCTTTAAATTGGGACATTTTACAGTATGATTTTCATTTTAAAGGAAAATAATAAATAATTAACTCAATGCCTAAAATTAAATAACATTTGTTAAATATAATCCATCCCTAGAGTTTTGCATTTTATATATTCAATAAAATATGTGGCATAATATGGATTTAGGGCCTGGACCAACCCAGACCTGCGGGGATATTTGAGAATCCATATATTGCAATTAACCATATCCACGCAGTAAATACAAAAGGCCCAGTAAGTGCAGGTAAACCCCATTGCCCAAAGAAGCGCTGTAATGCAGGCATTACTACCACAGAACAGGCTACAGTGGCAAACACAGCCATCAAAAATGATTGCCAAGTTAGTGGGACAAAGCTAGTCAATGCAATCATTACGAGTACTTGGTTAAATCCATGTAAACCGATTCGTGTTTCCTGTGTCGGTAACTTCATCAGTATAGACAAAGCTGCACCTAATGCAGATCCAATTAATGCCATAACCCCTGCAAGGTATAGGGGCGAATATTCATCCCATTGCGCGGTATATCCATTAGTAAACCAAGGCCTATCTGCTTGAGTACCAGCTATAAACGGGGCTAACTCAAAAGCCAATGTTAATCCTATCACCCAAAATAAACCAGTTTTCCAGTTCTCTATAAAGGTAACCTGTGATACACCCTTTAGGGTTGCTTTAATGAATTCTTTTGCTGTCCATCTAAATTTCTCCACAGTTTCTTGTACTGGATTGTCAATATCTTTGGTGGTCTCCTCTCTTGCCGCTTTCAAGGCTTCTGCTCTTGGTGGTTCTGGAACTTCAGGCCAAATATCATGACCATAGCGTTTGCTAGCATACATCATTGCCCAAGTAGTAAAGATAAAGGATGATGTAAATCCAGGAATAGCAACAGAGTTCAATACACCTCCCCTAAGGTCGGGGCTAAATATATCACCCATCCAATGCGAAAATGCCATCCAGGCAACGGCAGTGATGGCGGCTCCAAATATTGATATGGATAGGGTTGCTTTGTTTGCTTTCACAAATGGTCCAGACCAGAAAGCCATTCCAGTTAAAATGGAGTTATAACCAAACAGACCAAAAGTCACAAGGCCGTAATCTGCACCCAATACTATAGCCACACCTGCTCCTACTAATCCAGCTAATACCATCATCATACCAGCTTTCCGAGAAGCAATTAAAACACCAACGAGAATTAGAATGCCAGTTACTGGAGAGCTAAACAAAGGTACTTCTGAGATGCCATTAAATAATATATAGAAAAAATCAAGTATAGGATCTCCTGATGAAAATGTAGGTATTCCCACAATTAGTTTCTTTGTCAAAGTATGGTTTAACGTTTTATAAATAAAATTAGTTTATTAATAAAATATATGGAAAAAATTTGGAAAAATTACTTGATAATAAAACTGACAAAATGGAATGAAACAACCTTTTTGTATTATTAGATGGGATATACGTTGAATATCATGGGGTCATCCTATATCACGTGTAGAGTGTATGATAAATGGTTTTAATTCAAATAAGTTTTATACAGAGCGTTTAAGATGTATTTGGATCATATTAATGTTGATTCAATATTAAAAAAACACAGATAAAGCTATTTCGACTACAGATATTTTAAATTTTATTTATAGGATTCAATACTACAAATAAAGAAATAACTATTTAGTAATGTTTAATCGATGCTAGATGCCATAGATGAATTGATTCTCTCAGCATTAAGCAAAAACGCAAAACAAGATTTAAACGAAATGAGAGATTATTTGAATGATTATGGATATGTCTTGAATCAAGATGAAATAGATTCTCGAATCAAAACATTGGAGAATGAAAAAGTGATATCAGGTTACACCATTAGTATTGATACCAATAAAGTAAAGCATAAGCTAATGAGAGTAGTATTGGTAACTTTCAGGTCTTCCCAACACTTAACAACCAGGATGAAAGTTTTAAAAAAATTTTCAGATGATGCGCCATTTGTATTGTTTTCTGGTCGCACAAGAGGCGGATATGACTGGATTGCAATTTTACTGTCTTCATCAACAGAAAATGCTGATGAAGAAAGCGATATGTATAGGAATTTATTCGGAGATATCATTCAAGATTTTGAGATATATGACTTTTATCCTACAAGTGGACCTAATTCTAATGCGTTTACATATTCCAGTAAAGAATACACAAAGTTTCTAGGTGAATGGTTCCAGCACGCCAAAAATGACGGAATCAATAAAGAAAAGATTTAAATTTTTTTAGTAATTAAGAATAAAACCCGATAAAAAATTATCTTAGGCATTTCTGAGTTTTAGATGTCTTTAAATTTTTAAATCTAATAGTATCGTCTATTAATGAATGAATTTTAAGTCTCAATTCCATCAAAAAACTGAGTATATCGGTACTTTGTGTGGGCTCAAAAGTTAACTGAACCTCCTCTATTATGCTATCCAATCTAGCAAGGGTAATTTTTAAAGCAAGAGATGTTTTTTTTGTGATTTTTAATGTTTTGGCACTTTTAAGACTAATGATATCACTTATCATTTGTCATCCATAGTAATTTTTTCTTTCGAATAAACTGTTTTAACCTCCCTGATTTGCCTTACTGTCAAATCATTTTCTATGATGTGGCTTGTAAATTGAATAATGTTTTCATGGGATAAATTTGTTAATTCTAATGCTTGACTTACACTCAGCTTATTTAACATTATTTTTTCTTTAATGTCTTGTGGAAGTTTTAAAAGTTGAATTCTATGTGAAACATATTCTTCACTTTTACCGATCTTCTTGGATAATTCTGTAACACCCCCCCAACCTAGATCCTGAACGTATTTTCTAAATGCCTCGGCTTCTTCTAAAGCACTCATAGACTTTCTTTGTATATTCTCTGTGATTTGGATTTCGAATGCTTGTTTATCACTTAATTCCCTTATCTTACAGGGTATATGACGCCAACGAAGAGATTTACATGCATGAAACCTTCGGTGGCCTGCGACTATCTCAAAGCTATTCTGATAAGGTCTAATAAGTATTGGTTGGAGTAATCCATGTTCTTTGATACTTGTAGTAAGGGATTCAAATTCCTGTTGATCGATGAATTTGTCTCTAATAGAAAATTGAGAGGGACGAACCATTTTCATTTCTAACTGTTCCACTATACTAGTATCGAACATATGCATAATACTATTAGATTGCCCTAATACTTATAGATTTTCATCGCATTATAATTTATTGTCATTTTTATATTGCATTTTAACATTTTACAATAATTTATTGTATTTTTTGATAATGTTATATAATATTTGATTAATTATAATATAACTAGTTGATGGGTCGGATCAAATAACTATTACTAAACTTGATAAAGAGAAATAAAATCCAGAAGATGCATCGGAAAATTGTCACATGGACTGATTATAAATTAGCCGTCAGCATTAAAATGGATTATAGCATAATTGTCAGGCATCATAATTAACGAATTTTAAACATATGATGCAAGTATTGTGATAATATTTGTCATGAACCTTAAAACTTGTTGATTATTTTCTTTTAAAAAATTTGCATAGTTAGTGTGTTATGCAATCCCAAAAGCATTTATCAATATTGAGAAAAATCTTAATGCATTAGTAAAAATATTTCAATATTTTATTAGGGCTATTAATGTTTGTTGATATTTGATAAAGAGCTCAATAATGCACTATAGTTTTGTTAAAAGTATTTTATATCTTTTGATCTCTTTAAGTATAAAAAATTAATACTAATAAATTGTTATAAATATATGGTATTTACCATATTTTATTTAATTACTAGCACTGGGCAATATGAATATACAACTATGTCCGAAGCTACACCCCCAAGTAACATTTTTTTAAGACCCGAGTTTCCTCTTGTACCAATTACTATCAGATCAACGTCTTTTTCTTCGGCATAATTCAAAAGTGATGCAGCAATTGAAAATGGTGTAGTTATTACATCTGTTTTTATTTTCTTATCAGCCTCAGATGGTTCTCCTTCATTTTGCTTAAGGTATTTGATAATGTCATTGAACCATGTTTCTGCCTCCTTTTTATAATTATCCAGGTAAGAATGTGAAACCATACCAAAAACTCCTGAAGAATCACCATGATGGATCTTGGAAGGAACAATCGATAAAAGAATTAATTCGGAATTGAATTTTACGGATAAATCTGTAGCATAATTTGCAGCATGAAAGGAAGACTCTGATCCATCCACTCCTACTAGTATTCTGGAAACTTTACCCAACACAAATGGTTTACCCATTAGTTATAAAAAGTATTTTAATCAAACATTATAATATTAAAAAACAATCTGCTCTATTTTTTTTCCGAATATCCATTATATCAACTATTCAAAGGAATTGGCATAAGAGAGTCTCTGCGTATCCAGTTGAATATTAAATTAATATAAAATTTTGATTTATTTTTGCAGCAACCAAATTAAATCAATAAAAATGTTAATGTAATTGTATTGGTTTTCAACTGTATCTAAAGCTAATAAAGCATTACTATGCTGATTTAAACAATGAAAAAAATGAATCATTCAGAGATTTTGGAATTTCTTATGGAAGGAACATACACAGGTAAGATAAGTACAATAAACAAGGATGGTTCATCACATGTAACTCCAATCTGGTATATCTTGGATGAGAATAACCACATAACTTTTACAACATATTCTAAATCGGTAAAGGGAAAAAACTTGATTCGTGATCCAAGAATTAGTTTTTGTGTGGACGACCAAGTGCCCCCTTTTTCCTTCGTTATTGTTTACGGAATCGCAGAAGTAATTTTTAAACCATCTGATCTATTAGCATGGACTACAAAAGTCGCGGAAAGGTACATGGGAAAAAACTTGTCTGATGAATACGGAAAAAGAAATGCCGTTGAAGGGGAATTGCTCATTAAAGTCATTCCAACAAAAACTATTGGTCAGAGGGACATATCAATTTAGCAACTTTCAAATTTATTGTTTTTTGACATAGAAAAAATTTAGAATAACTGAATCATTCCTTATAATGTATATACATTCATCTTTCATAGATATAATAAATTGCTATTGCTAGTTCTCAATCAAATTAAGATTTAATATGTTACCTAGGTATACTTGTTCTATTTATAGACATGGTGTGAAAAAATATAAATGTCATTCTATTTTCTCATTTCTGGGTATAAAGCACTTTTTATGATTCCATCCCTGGGAGTTTTTAATACATATCAAATAACCCCATAATAAATTCCAATGGATAAAATAGGCCTTTAATATTTTTTTTAACATATAGGTTTGGATATATTCGATTATTTCATTTCATTTCCCGAATATTCTTATTTATTTAGTACATTGATAATATTTTTGCTAAGTGTTATTCCGATTCTTACTCCTCCCACATGGATGGTAGTAGTGGCTGCGTATATGATAAATCCGTCCCTGGATCCTGTTATTCTGTCCCTACTAGGGGCTTCTGCGGCTATCGCTGGACGGCTAGTTTTATTCCAATTTAGTTCATTTGGAAGAAAATTTATCAATGAAACGCGAAAAAGTAGTTTAGATAGATTAAAAAAATATTTGGAAAAAACCAGATATGGTTATTTTTTGGGAACGATGATTTTTGCCTTAACTCCCCTTCCAAGTAACATGCTATTCATATCCTATGGCATCATGAAAGCCAGATCGATTGGCATAATCATAGGATTTTGGCTTGGTCGATTTATTGTATATTTAGTGATGATTAACATTTCCAGGTATTTCTTCAAGTCTTTTAGTGAACTGTTTAAAAACGACATTACTCTTACAATTTTAGTCGATGTAGCAGGTATTGCTATGACAATATTAGTGATATTTGTTAATTGGGATATCCTAATATCACAGCATAAACTGGTTTTCATTAAACCAAAAAATATTTTTTCCAAATAGCAAATAGAAATAAATAATTTGATTCTGCTCGCTCTTTGGGTGTTGTTTTTTTTTTGGTTGTAAGATTAACCATGTCTGGTTCTGCTGAAACCATCTGCGTTGTTAACTCAGTTGTGGGGGTTTCTTCAGTTGTTGATGTGTTTTTCTTTTGACGCTCGGATTGGTTTGTGGAAAAAACATACCAGAAAAACCATGCCGATTCAAAACACCCATCAAGTAATACTAGATTATATATAATTTCATGGTATTATGATATTGTTACATTTGTATTGGAGAACACATGTAGCCCTAGGAGGACAAGATGTTTAATAATTTCCCTTAAGTATATCTACGTGATTCTATTTAAATGTCATAACGCGTTAACGCATAATCCAACGCAATCTGACGGATAGAGAGTTTACTTACCTTTGTTTTGTTGCAAAAAAAAGGACACCCAAAAAATAAAAAGAATGAAAATATTGAAAATTTGAGACATCAAGCATTGATGAACTGGCAAAAGAGATTTTGGTTAAAACGACCTCTACTACTCCAAACATGAACAAATATTTTTTGGCCTGATTCTCCAGGACTGGTTTTGTGAATGTGAGGCCACATAATTTATGAAATACAAAATTTATGATAGCACAAAAAAGAAGGAAATGGAAAATATATGATCTGTTAGAATCCAAAATGTTAATCCAATTCGATGAGATGGGCTGCAAAACCTGAAAGACTTCAAGGATACTTAAACAATGGGACAAGTGAAAGAGAAAAAATGTATTCATGCACTCCAATAGTAGATGAAATTATAAAAATTGAGGATTGAATGAGCAGTGTTTATACACTCCTCACAATTTTTAATCAAGACTTGCCTATTAGAAGATGTACGGAAAATGATATTTCTTTTGACGATGAGACAATGGCCTTAGTTGCAGAAGTCAGAAAAAACACTTGGATAGACTCACAACTTACACCCAAAATAAGTCCCATTTTCAACACCTGATGATGAGACAGACTCAATAGTTTTTAAAATTTAGGGAAAAACACAAAAATAAACACAAGATATAGAATAAACAGTAAAACGGACTTTAATATTTTTGATCACTATCAATCATCCCAAACAGAACAACTAAAATGCTTTTGTGCGGTTTGTGCGGTAATATTTTCAATCCAACAGAGAAATAGGATATATATTGTTACTTTAGTTACTTAAAGATGTATTTTACATCATGTCATCTTAATAACTACATAAACAGATAAACAAAACCTAGGAAAGTAATAACTTGTATATTGAAAATAAAAGGATTGCTACAAAATGATGCATTCAAGGATTTTTTAGATAAACAGATGAAAAGAATAGGACTTGTCATAGAATTTGTAGATTATAAAAAACCACTTGAACCACAGATTGCTGATGCCAATATCATTGTAAATGGTTTTAATAATATAAATAAATCAATTTTAGATTTATGTCCAGAATTAAAACTAGTACAGCAATCCGGAATTGGGGTAGATAGTATTGATGTAAAAGAATGCACAACAAGAGGAATATATGTTGCAAATGTTCCTATGGCCAACGCAGTTTCGGTGGCTGAACACGCCTTATTTCTCATTCTATATCTAGCTAAAAATATTAAAAGTATAACACATAAAGACATTAGCCTTTCAAGCATATCAACTACAAATACAAAGTATAATCCCACCGTAGAGTTGCAAGGGAAAACTCTTGCAATTATTGGTTTAGGCGTCACAGGAATAGAAGTGGCAAAAAGAGCCAAAGCATTTGGCATGAGAGTAGATGCCATTACAAAGAACCCTTTTACAAAAACAGAAGGGAGTAACAAAAAATACTTTGTTGATAGCATAAATGGTACAGATAAACTTCAAGAAATATTAGCCAAAGCAGACATAGTTTCTATCCACACCCCTCTAAATAATGAAACACAAAACATGATTGGCCCAAAAGAATTGAAATTGATGAAATCCTCAGCATATTTGATTAACGTTTCAAGGGCCCATATAGTAAACAAAGAAGCGCTTCATTTGGCCTTGGCCGATAAAGAAATAGCAGGGGCTGCATTTGATGTATACTGGCATGAAACTACCGACCCTAATGATAAGATATTAAAACTGGATAATTTTATTCTAACTCCACATATTGCTGGATGGACTGCAGAAGCAATTGAGTCGATAACAAAAATAATATCAATAAACATAGAGAGAGCCTCGCGTGGACAAGTTCCTCTTACCATTGTTAACCAAGAATTAGTCTAAAAAATAATAGCAAATACCATTTGTTTTACGGGGTTAGCATTAAGACATAGGACTTCAGATTAAATCTTGAATATCCACATTACAAGAAATAATTATGAGGCCATTTAATATAGATTATACCCTACAATTTTTACTTGATTATAATAGTTTTACATCACTTTAATAAAAAAAGAATGAAAATGCTGAAAATACTTTTGTTATGTACAATACTGATATACATATTGTTATAATATCACAAAGTTTTCAAAATTCTTATTCTTGGAGTGCAGGCTGGACGACTATCAAACCCCTTTACCCACAACAGCCAACCACATCTATTGTGATATAAGAATGAGGACGGTACAGAGCTATTGATAAGATAAATGCTGGAGGTAAAGGTACAACAGAAGTTTGGCGTCGAATAGGCAGTAGTAACATAGTAACTAGAAATGCACAAATGTTATTTCAGTAGAAAATGTAGTATGCAGAGGGTCTTAAAACAGTAGAAAGGGTGAAAGATGAATTGGAAGGCTTTAACCGGTTTTCTTTTAAAGCCATGTCAGGTTGAAAAAACCTTCAAATTTAGGACAGATTAATTTTATTGATAATATGGTTCTCACTGGATGAATTAAATTTCATAAACTCATAGAATTTGTAAATTAATTCCGCGTTTTCCTTATTTGTGAATTTTTTTAGATTTTCAACAGTGTGCTTAATTTAGCAGGTTTTAATCATCAGATCCATTGATTTATCATATATAATTATTGAAGTATTTCAAGTCGTATAATAGATGGGGCCAGAGGGACTCGAACCCTCGACCGCCAGCGCCCCGGGCTTATACCCACAAATAGTGGATGGTATCCTACCAAGCTAGACGATAGCCCCCCTAGTTTTATTAAAAATATAACCTCTTTTAAACTTGTATATCTGTATCAAATTTCAGAAAAAAATATTTACAATATTAATATATAAACATAAAAACTAAAGATACATTTTTATTAATTAATCAAAAGCATTTTAAATATATTATTTATGCTAATTCATGATTTAGATAATATAGATAAACAAATATTAAATGACATTCAATGGACTTTTCCATTAGTTGACCGACCTTTTTTAGAATTAGTAGATAAATATCACATAACAGAAGAAGAAATCATTCAAAGAATACAAAAATTAAAAAATATTGGCATAATAAGGCAGATAAGTGCAATATTTGATACCAGGAAACTGGGATACAAAAGCACCCTAGTAGCCTTCGCAGTTGATAAAAACAAAATAGATGATGTTGCCAATGAGATAAATAAACATCCAGGTGTAAGCCACAATTACGAAAGAAATCATGAATATAACATATGGTTTACACTTGCTGTTCCTCCAGATGGAGATATGAAAGCAGATCTTGACATAATGGCAGCTTTAGATGGGGTTTTAAAATACAGAGTTCTGCCAACATTAAGAATGTATAAAATTGGTGTAAAATTGGACATGGTTAATAACGATCCAGAAAAGCCTACTCCAAACGATGAGGTTAAAAAATTGGATACAAAAAGCGAAAAACTAACTGAAAGAGACAGAGAGTATATAAGGCAATTACAAAAGGATATTGAAATAACAAAAGAGCCTTTTAGATCAATTTCTGAAAATTTAGGAATAACTTCATCAGAACTTTTTGACAAAATTAAAGAATACGAAAGTATTGGGATAATGAGAAGATTTGCAGCTATATTAAGACATAGACAAGCAGGCTTTACAGCAAATGGAATGATAGTTTGGAAAATCCCAGAAGAAGAAAATATAGACGAAAAAGGCATGAAAATTGCATCATTTCCCCAAGTTAGTCATTGTTACAGGCGTCCAGTTTACCCTGATTGGGAATTCAATCTTTTTAGTATGATTCACTCACGAACAATAGAAGCTGCAGAGAAAATAGCTAAAGAAATTTCAACAGTAATCGGTATTAAAAATTATAGGATATTATTTAGTTCAAGAGAATTTAAAAAAGAACGAGTTAAATATTTTGAGTAGCACCTAAAGATCAATTGTTTACCTTTACTTGAGTTGAATGGTTTGGTATTTTATTAGGGAATTTTTTCAATAACTAACAACATAGAATATCAAACTATCAAATCAGGCAGGTAGAAATTCTTTTCATACATCTGTTCTATATGTTTTCTCTCAACTGCATTCAAATAATTTCCATCAGATAGTTGGGCAAATGTATCTATTTCCTCAATGCTGGTAACAGTAGGTAATACAACAGATATTTGTTCCTGTGATAAAATATATTTAATAGCTATTTCAGTGATATTCCATCCATGAGAATCAGCAATTGGCTTAAGTTTTTCTATTTTTTTCATTGATTGCATAATCCATTCTTTTTTCCTTACGCTTCTATGATCATTTTTATCCATTACAGTGCTTTCATTTACTTTTCCAGTTAAAACACCAGAAGCATCGGGTACTCTGACCATTAATCCCACCGTTCTATTTTTTTTATCAATAGCACCCAAAAATTCTCGTCCCGGATCTTGTTCTAGGATATTATAAACAGTTTGTAAACTAACTATGTTTCTATTCTCAATAGCATAAAGCCCCTCATCTTTCCAACCTATTGCCGGGCCTAAAGCAACACCATGGCTTTTGATTTTTCCAGATTTCACAAGGTTATCCAATTCATCAAATAACAAATCGTTTTTTATTGCATCCATTCTAGGGTTATGTAAGCTATAAACATCTATGAAATCAGTCTCCAATCTCTTCATGCTTTCGGTCAATGCAAAACTCAAAAAATCGATATTATGTTTTTGTGGAATTTCACTATGCCCTATTTGTTCTGCATTGTACATATCATAACCCCATTTTGTAGAATAAATTACATCATTACGCATGTTTTTAAATGCTTTTGATAATATTTTTTCGCTTTTACCTTTTCCATACATATCAGCAGTTTCAAAAAAGTTTATTCCAATATCATAGGCGTGTTTTAACAGTTTAATAGATTCCTCTTCTTCAAGTTTTTTTCCCCACCAGTCTAAACCTAAAGTCCATGTTCCAAATCCAATTTCACTGACTTTGAGCCCACTATTACCTAAATTTCTATATTTCATTAAATAAT
>JBBJMN010000010.1:0-32098 GCA_037720485.1 Candidatus Nitrosocosmicus sp. | reverse complement strand
GTGAATTAGGTGGAATGAAGGTCTGTTTTGGTTTTAATGGCTTAACTATGGGGAGCATGAAATCGGCAAATATAAAAAAATCTGCAATTGAAAAGGCAAAATTCGCTGGATTTAAAGGAATGGGTAATTAAGAGGTAATGAAAAAATGGTATTAAAATTAACTCGAAAACAGTATACTGATTTATATGGTGCCACTACTGGTGATAAAATTCGTTTAGGCGATACTGATCTTTTTGTTGAAATCGAGAAAGATTTGATCTCACCTGGAGACGAATGTGTTTTTGGTGGTGGTAAAACTTTAAGAGATGGTTTAGCTCAAACCTCTGGAATTACTAGTGCAAATGGTGCTTTAGACTTTGTAATTACAAATGCAGTTGTTATGGATCCTGTAATTGGTATAGTAAAAGGAGATATAGGTATAAAAGATGGAAAAATCGCAGGTATAGGAAAAGCAGGCAATCCTTTAGTAATGGATAATGTAGATAGGAACCTGATTGTTTCTGCTTGTACAGAAGCCACTGCAGGTGAGCATACAATTTGTACCCCCGGACACTTTGATACTCATATTCACATGATTTCTCCACAACAGTATATCGATGGAATAAGCAATGGTATATGTAATATGATAGGTGGTGGTACTGGTCCAGCTGATGGAACAAATGCTACAACTTGTACGCCAGGCACATTTAATATTAGTAGGATGCTTGAAGCAGTGGAAGATATACCCGTTAATTGGGGATTTTTGGGAAAAGGCAATGATTCTCATCCTTCACTAGCTACTCAATTAGAACAAATTGAAGCTGGTGCTTGTGGACTTAAAGATCATGAAGACTGGGGTACAACGAATACAGTTTTGGATGCATCTTTACGAGCTGTTGATATGACTGATACACAACTGGCGATACACACAGATTCCATAAATGAATGTGGTTATCTTGAAGATACAATAAGTGCAATAGATGGCAGGGTAGTACATGCTTATCATACCGAAGGGGCAGGTGGTGGTCATGCTCCAGATATTATTGCTATAGCTGGGGAGCAAAATGTTTTACCCTCATCAACTAATCCAACTAGACCATTTACAATAAATACTGTTGATGAACATTTGGATATGTTGATGTTTTGCCATCACCTAAATCCAGCTGTGGCTGAAGATGTGGCCTTTGCAGATTCCAGGATTCGTGCTGAAACAATAGCTGCCGAAGACGTAATGCATGATGAAGGTGTATTGAGCATGTATTCTTCTGACAGTCAAGCTATGGGTAGAATCGGCGAGGTAGTAATTCGTGCATGGCAAACTGCAGATAAAATGAAAAAAATGAGAGGAAAGTTAAAAGAGGAAGAAGGCGACAACGATAATTTAAGAGCCAAAAGATATATTGCAAAAACTACTATCAATTGTGCAATTACTCATGGTGTATCTGACTATTTGGGTTCACTTGAAACCGGCAAATATGCTGATATAGTTATGTATAACACTGGTTTCTTTGCTGCAAAACCAAAAATGGTTTTTAAGGGTGGATTTATTGCGTGGTCTATAATGGGTGACCCTAATGCTTCTCTTCCAACTCCCGAGCCAGTTTATTACAGGCCAATGTTTGGTGCAATGGGTCGTGCAGTCAAAAAAACTTCATTTACATTTATGTCTAAAAAATCTATAGAGTTAGGAGTTCCTCAAAAATTAGGATTAGAAAAAACTACATTAGCTGTTAAAAATTGTAGAACTATTGGTAAGAAAGATATGATGTGGAATGATAAAACACCTGAAATCACAGTTGACCCCGAAACATATGAGGTAAGAGTAGATGGTGAAATTGCAACAGTTGATCCAGCAAAGGAGCTAAGTCTTGCACAAAGGTACTTTATGGCATAGTAATCTGATTATTTAAAACATAGATAAATAATCTATTTTTTTCTTGCTTTTTTTCTGATAAACTTATCTTTCAGGAGTATTGTCTTAATCTATGTCTTCATCCCAAAATTATGGAGTTTGGAAACCACTTGCAGAAAATATTGAATTTAATGCACTAGAATCAAATTCTAATGCAGTAATGGCAGTCGCTGATACAGTAAGAACCACTCTAGGACCGAAAGGTTTGGACAAACTTTTAATTGATCAGGCTATGAATAGACATGTTTCTAATGACGGTGTTACAATTCTTTTATCTTTGAGGGCAATTCATCCAGTTGCAAAAATGATTGTGGAGATTGCTGAAAGACAGGAACAAAAAGTAGGAGATGGTACCACTACCGCAGTTATTCTTGCTGCTGAAATGATCAAAGAAGGAAAAAGGTTAATTCGTGAATTAGCTGTTCATCCTACAAAAGTTGTTGAGGGTATAGAAAGTGGAGTAAAACATTCTTGTGATTTGTTGAAAAAAAGTGCAAAAAAAATCAGTTTAGATGAAATAGAACTGGATCAAATAGTAAAAACTAGTTTATCTTCAAAATTAGATGGGAATGTGTTGCATAAAATGGTTGTTTCTGCTTTAAGGGCTGCAGGCAAAGATGCAATTTATGATGATACATATGATTTTGATAAATCAATTAAAGTAGTTAGACGAACTGATATGGATGATAAAATTGTAAATGGAGTTATTTTAGAGAGAAGAAGATTGGATCCCGAATTACCTAATCATGTAAATAATGCAAAAATTTTAATATTGAAATTAGATTTAAAACCTATTAAGGAATCTTGGATTAAAGAGAATAGTAAATATCAGGATATTCTTAAAATGGAAAATGATCGATTGGAAAAGTCCAAAAGAATAGTTGATGCAATTCTTGAAACTGGGGCAAATACTCTTTTTATTGCATCACCTGAAGTGGATCAAATAGTTGAAGACCTGTTTGTATCAAAAGGTATTTTTGCAGTCCACATTTCAACTGAAGAAATAGAATATCTGTCAAGATATACCGGAGCAAAACCCGTGAGAAATTTAGATGATTTGAAAAATAAGGATATTCTTGGTACCTCTGAAAAAATATATGAAGATGAGAACATTGGAATAATTTATTTAGAAAATGGTTTAGGAAAAAAAATTATTACTATTTTAATTTCTGGGTCTACTAAAGAGATATCTTTAGAACGATGGAGATCAACAATTGATGGAATAAATGCTGCAGAAGCCGCATTAAACTATGGGGTTGTACCAGGCGGTGGTGCGGCAGAGTTACATCTAATTGAAAAAATTAAGCAACTTAAACTTAAAGGACTGGAGCAGGTTGGTCTTGAGGTTGTTACCTCTGCACTAGAAAGTATAATGCGACAGATATTAACAAATGCTGGATTTAATGGACTGGAAAAAGTGATGACTGCCAAAGCTTCTCCTGATGGCTATGGGGTTGATATTGATACGGGTGAGATTGTTGACATGGTGTCAATAGGTATTTTAGATCCTGTTTTGGTTAAAACAATGGCTTTACAAGCATCAGGTGAAATGGCAAAATCCGTATTAAGAATAGATAAAAATCTTGCAGCCGATGATCTTAATCCTCAATCTGTTGCTGATTCAAGAAGGTAATTATAACAATGAAAATTCGTCATTGTGTTGAAAAATCTAATGTTGAAAAAGAATCCATGCTTATAATCGATCCATTAAAAATAAGACATGCAGTTGTAAAATCAGGAAAAATATCCTCTTTGTCCGGATTGATAGATCCCAAATCCCATCTTAATTTGGATTATCCTGTCCATTTGGTTAAAAATTGTATAGTGTGTGAAAAATTTGAAGTAGGTTCTACAAGTGAAATATCTAATGGTGGTTTTATATTTGCTTTAATTCGACCGGATGGTTACCAAAATTATGGCAAATATGATTACACTCAAAATCTATTAAATATGATTGAATCTGTAAAGAAATTAAGAAATATAAGTCCCGATACCAATATCGATTTACATAATACTAATTCATCTTCTATCTATACTTCAGATAATGTGAATAATAACAATTAAAATTAATGAATTGTTTTTATTGTAATGATGGAATTATATGATATCTTATGTTGACAATTACATCAATTTTAGGAAATATGAAAAGGGATCCAATTCTAAATCAAAAATATGAAGAGTTATTTCAAAAAAATCTTGTTGAAAATGTAATAATCCAAAGATCAGAGTCAGAAAAAGTCAGGATGAGGAAAACTTCAGACAAAGGTACGGATATTGGATTTATTTTGCCATCTAGGAGCCGGCTTAAGGACCGCGATGTAGTTTTTTTGGATACTGCTAAAATGATACTAATAGAATTATCTCCAGAACTTGTGGCAGTGTTAAGTTTAAAATTTTCATTATCTTCTAAATACAATGGACAAAATAATAATTCTGATTTGATAAACATGGCAATAAAAATAGGTCATACTATTGGTAATCTGCACCGACCTTTGAAATTAGAAGAAAACAAAATCATTTTTCCAATTCAGAGTGTAGATGAGATAGACCTTTTTCAAAGGCTTTTATCTCCTTTAAAGGATCATGTTGTTATAAAAACTGAAAGAATGATTTTTGAACCTGATCAAGGATTCGATATTCATGAACATTGAAAATGATGACAACTTTATATCAATAGATGATATTAGCTTTTTACAGCTATCCGATTCTTTTTTTCCGACCGGATTATATACCAATTCAAATGGTTTAGAGTTATTATTTTACAATAAAAACAAGGATAAAAAATTAACTTATAATGATATTTTTGATTTTATTAGAGCATATCTATCGCAACAAGTAGGACCAACAGATTGTTCTGTTATCGGTAATGTATACAATTGCATTCAAAAAAATAATTATTCTACACTATTAGAATTAGATAATATGTATTATTTTATGCGATTGATAGAAGAAACTAGATCAGCTTCAATAAGATCTGGAATTCAACTTTTAAAATGTATCTCTTCTTTTACAGATAATAATGAATATGTTAACTTTTATCTGAAAAACATTAAAGATGGATCGGCAAAAGGTGTTTATCCTGTATCTTTCGCATTATCTTGCAATGCTATGAATATAAAAAAAGAGAGATCAGGTTTAATGTTGCTTTATGGTTTCACCATAAGTGTAGTCGGAGCGGCATTACGTTTAGGCATTATTCAACATTATGATGGACAGCGAATTATTCACGAAATGAAACCTGTGATTTTATCAAACGTAATCAATAATGTTAACCGATCTTATTCTAGCATGTGGCAATTTATTCCACAATTGGATATAATTCAAATACATCATGAACAAATGGATTCCAAAATGTTTATTACTTAATTTTTTTATATATTTTTCTGTGTCTCTTTCAAGAATTCCTCGCATTGGAATAGGTGGACCGGTTGGTTCAGGAAAAACAATGTTAATTGAACAAATGGTTCCTATCCTAAAGCACGAGGGGTATGATGTTGGTATTATATCTAATGATGTTGTATCAAAGGAAGATGCTGAGCGAATGCGGAAAAATCTTGCTACCGAAAAAGGATTGATGCCTGAGGATCTAGTCATTGGTATCGCTACAGGTGGATGTCCTCACACTGCTGTAAGGGAAGACCCATCAATTAACATATCAGTTGTAGAAGAAATGGAGATCAAACACCCAAACCTTGATTTAATAATTATTGAAAGTGGTGGTGACAATATTACAACCACCTTTAGCCCTGCACTTGCTGATTATTTTATTTACATTATTGATGTTTCCGGAGGAGATAAGTACCCAAGAAAACGTGGCCTTGGAATAGAAACATGTGATCTTTTGGTAATCAATAAAATTGATATTGCCTCCTTTATTGGTGCTGATCTTGGTGTAATGGAAAGAGATGCAAAGATTATACGACGTGATAAACCGTTTGTTTTTGTTAACAGTAAGACTGGTCAAGGTGTCAGAGAAGCAACAGATTATGTTATTAAAGATGTATTATTTAATGCACCTCCAAAATCTAAGATAAAAATTTAGCATAATAACGGTAATTTTAATGAGTAATTACGATCTCTCTTTTTGTACGCCTGCTGATATTCCATCTGAAATATTAGAATACGATACACCATTAGAACAATTGTCTGTTGGAATATCTGGTAAACTTGGTATTTTACAATTAGATTTAGAGAAAGATAAATACAATAACAAAACATCCATAAAAAATCAATTCTATAAAGTTCCATTATGCATAAAGCGTGCTCTTTATCTTGAAGAAACCTGCCCTGAAATGGCATATGTTTATATTATTTCACCATCAGGTGGAATACTGCAAGGCGATCGATATAGAACTGATATTACGCTTAAAAAATCCGCCAAATCTCATATTACTACTCAAAGTGCAACAAGAATTTATAAAATGAATAAAAATTTTGGAACTCAGATAATAAATTTGGATATCGATGAAAATTGTTATTTGGAGTATATTCCGGATCAGATAATACCATTTAAAAATTCTAAATATTACCAGGTCTCTAATATTCGAGTTCATGATACTGCCACATGTATATATTCTGAAATATTGACCCCAGGGAGAGTTGCAAGTGGTGAATCTTTTGAATATGATGTATGTTATATGAAAGTCAAATCTGTAAATCATCAAAATAAAATACGTTTTATTGATATCGCAAAACTAGAACCTAAAAAAGAAAACATTCAATCTTTTGGTATTATGAATGATTATGACATATTAGGAAATGTTTACGTTTTGTTGCCTAAAAGTTACGTTACTGAGATTAAGAACGAAATAAATTCACTCTTAAACAATTTGAACTTAAATAATGTTATAGGAGGGTGCACAAAATTGCCGGATGACAGCGGTTTGCTAGTTCGATTGCTTGGTCAATATGTTTTTGACATAAAAAATATAATATATTTAATTATTGGAATAATCAGAAAAAAGATTCTAAATATATCATTCAGTAAAATGAGAAAAATATAGCAGAGTCTATATATATCTTTTAAGATGTAGTTTGTTATTTATTTGTTAAAAAAACTAATCTCTTTGTTTCAATATTTCAAATTATGGCTAATTGTATTGGTTTGTTGTTGAAACAACAACGTAGATTTTTTATTGCGTTTTCAATAGTTTCTTTTTCAGTTCTTATCTTGGGACATATTGAATTTGGTGGTGAAAATAAAATAAACTCTGTTTACGCAGTAAATAAAACCCTTTCAGTTGTAACTTCCGTGTCTCCTATAACTAATATGGTGCAGAATGTAGGTGGGGATAAAATAACTTTAACAGGTCTAGTACCTGAGGGCGTAAATTCACACACATTCGAATTAGTGCCTTCTGATGTGATAAAATTAAATAAAGCGGATCTCGTGATTCTAAATGGTTTATTCCTTGAGGATAATATTGAAAAAGCTGTTAATGAACTGTTGAAAAAGAATCCAAATATTCAATTATTAAAGCTTGGTGATAATACTGTTAATTCTGCTGATTGGATTTTCGATTTTAGTTTTCCCAAAGAACAGGGTCATCCAAATCCTCATTTATGGTTGAATGTAGCATATGCATTGCAATTTGTTAATCTAACTCGTGATAAATTGATTGAAATGGATCCAAATAATACTGATTATTATAATGATAATGCTAATAGATACATTAGCTTATTAAAACAGCTGGACGAAGGTATTAAAAGCTCTGTTGAAACCATACCTCCAGAAAACAGAAAACTTGTAACATATCATGACTCATGGGCATATTTTGCACCCCGATACAATATGACTGTGATAGGTGCCATTCAGCCTTCAGATTTTTCAGAACCATCTCCTCTTGATATTGCAAAATTAATAGATCAGATTAAAAATGAAAAGGTACCAGCGATATTTGCGTCTGAATTATTTTCAAGCAAAATAGTGGATCAAATAGCAAAAGAATCTAACGTTGCTATTGTTGAAACATTGAGAGATGATGCACTTCCTGGTAGCATATCTGATAATAATCATACCTACGTGGGTATGATGATTGATAATATGAGAAATATGGTAATACCTCTTGGAGGAAATATTGAGAAATTAAATGCATTGGATCCTGGAAATACATTTAATTAATATCTGTCTATTTAATTTTTTTTAAAATGTTAATTATATATTATGATTTACATTGATGGATATTGAGTACCTTCTCTTTGTTAAAATTAATCAATGTGTCATTTGGTTTTTCATATCATGATTATGTTGTTGAAGGTGTTAGTTTGGAAATTCCAAAAGGCCGTTTTGTATCAATTGTAGGACCGAGTGGAGCAGGCAAAACCACCCTGTTAAAAATTATCACCGGTATACATGAACCTTGGTATGGTGATGTGGAGTTTATAGATGACGAAGGTATTCCTTTATATTATATTCCATCTATTGGTTACGTCCCTCAAATTGAAACAATTGATTGGAATTTTCCTGTTTCGGTTCAAGAGGTATTAGCTATGGGTTCATGGAATTATAAAAGCTATTTGCCATGGATTGATAAGAAATTAAAACAACAGATTAAAGATATTTTGAAAATCCTGGGGTTAGATAGTTATGGTAATAGGCATATTCGAGAGCTGTCTGGAGGGGAGCAACAACGAGTATTTCTTGGTAGGGCATTGATAAGGAATCCTGAAATTCTTATTTTGGATGAACCTACAACTGGACTCGATTATTTATCCAGGGAGAAAATATTTGAAATTTTAAAAAATTTAAACAACAATGGGATGACTGTTATTTTGTCTACTCACGATATAACTAATATCGCGAAAAGGTCTCCATGGGTTATTTGTTTTAATAAAAGTATGATTTCAGAAGGCTACCCACGTGATGTTCTCAAAGAAAAAACACTTTTACAAACCTTTGGACTTCCTGATTATAAAACACTGAGTCGCAAGGATAATGATTGATTTTTTTTCCCCATTTCAATATGAATTTTTTATAAAAGGTATTATTGTTTCGGTTTTACTTGGTGGTATATGTGGTTTAGTTGGTGTT
The DNA here is from genome assembly GCA_037720485.1 of Candidatus Nitrosocosmicus sp. Taxonomy (GTDB): domain Archaea; phylum Thermoproteota; class Nitrososphaeria; order Nitrososphaerales; family Nitrososphaeraceae; genus Nitrosocosmicus. The sequence continues at coordinate 23,177 of JBBJMN010000010.1, read as the reverse complement.
TATGTTGTATTAAGAGGTCTTGCGTATGTTGGCCATGGTCTTTCACACGCTGCGTTCGGTGGAGCCATAATAAGTAGTATTGGAGGAATAAATTTTTATGTTGGAGCTATTTTATGGAGTTATTTAGCTTCATTTGTTATCCATGAAATTAGTAAAAGAAATAAAATCAAACCAGATGCTGCAATAGGTCTTGTAACCACTGCAATTTTTGCTTTTGGTGTCTTAATAGTAAGCATAACCGATCGCTATACCCGAAATTTTGAATCTCTATTATTTGGAAATGTTTTGTCTATAACTGATCAAGACCTGTATATCATTATCCTTATTACGATACTTTCAGGATTATTCTTTTTCTTGTTTCACAAACGATTAGTTTTTACATTCTTTGACAATGAAAGTGCGAAAATTAGTGGAATAAAAACGTATTATGTTGAATTATTATTTTCTTTTGTTTTAGCAACGGTTATTATAGCTTCTATGTCTTCTATCGGTGTAACACTTCTTGCTGCAGTAATAGTTGGACCAGCAATTTCTGCTAGGTTGCTTTCAAATAATTTTACCAATGTTATATTGTCATCTGTTGTTATAGGAATAGTTGCTTGTTTTTTTGGAATGTATTTCAGCTTTTTCTTGGATTCTTCCTCAGGACCTACTATTGTTATGTTTGTAACTTTAGGATTTGGATTAACTGTTTTATATGCTACTTTAAAAAAAATCTATCATTCTCATCGCCATGGTGATTTAACTCATTCTCATGTACATGTTCATATAGACAAACATAGGCATGAACATTGATTATTTCATTTTTTATTATAAATGGTAAAATGTATATTAATCGTCTTAATTGTAATATTTATTAAATATTTGCATCCCGGTAATATGACAGTAGATCTTGTTTTTGCTTATTCGAATCATTCGTTTCTTTATCCAACCAAAAGCGTTCCTATTTCTTTTTGCTAGTATTTATTGGAGATAGATTCTTAATACCTCATTCTCCTGCTTGATGTTTTATCTGTTTTTAAATTAGTTGCTGTTTAGTTTATTCTTAAAATATGGTTCTTCAAAATAGATCATTTTTTGAAGCAGTATCAAAAACATTTCAACTGGCCAGGCCCAAGAGATGCTAAAAGCATGCTTTTTTCAATATTTTGATTGAATGATGAAAATTAATTGCATCCTTTAGAAATTCAACTGGATTTGAGGACATTAAAGAAAAAATGATTATCTCTGCAACTATATTTATTATTTCTAAATGCGGTCTATCGGATAATAATTTGTCAAGTTCTTTAACTGAAGGATATATTTTTTCAAAATTTTTTTAAATTCTCTGCATATCTATATCAATTGTATTACTGTAAGAATCATGATAACCCGTTACAAAATCATTGATCTCAAAGTTCAATGCCTTTTAGTTAGGTCTATGTTATTGGTTTTAGGTTGTATTGATTATGTATTTGTTATTCTTTTATTTGACACCCAACCAGCTTTATCATTATGTACTATCTTATTGTGGCGTTCAGCATTATATTTTCATAGTAAATGTTTTTTTTACAGTTAGTACATCTATATGTGTTTTTTTTCAACATTTGTTTTACTCTTTTTAGCCAAGGATTTAAATGAGTGACTCTGAGTAACTCATTACAGCAATTTTATTTAAAAAACAGCTATAGATTTTTTTATTGCACTAGTAATATTACAAAACCTTTCAATCATGTGCCAATGGTCTGAGCGGGATTCATATCTTATATAAGGACTGATTCATAATCTCTGTGTTGTATTATGTTGGAAATAAATAAGATTTATCACATTTACTGATTTAACTTGTAAACTTAATAATCTGCAGAAGTAAACCAAAGAAATTTTTAATCTTTCAAATAGAACTAGATAAACCTTTCTATTATTAATGCAGATCTAAAGTGGATTTGTTATTCTAAGTACAAATGATAAAATTTGCATAGATGTCCAAATATGGTACTTTATGCTACAATTGGTCAAGTCATGCAAATATGTGACCAATACATGAAGTCAACCCGCAATAATTCCATTCTCCCTTTACAAAAGAACCTACTATTTGCCTTGTTGATTTATACCATAATAATACAACAGCTAAATATTGTCATATGTGGTAAGAAATAGTGGTTTAAATTTCAAACATGAACAATAACATATTTAATCTCTTAATTTTTTCTACTAAAAATTAGTTTAATAAATTAAAATATAAAACATTATAAATTATTTAAAATAAGTAAGGTTAACTTTTTATGTTATTTTGTACCTTTTTTATTTTGCTAGTTTCTCCAAACCTTTAAAAAACGTGAATCCTGCAAAAGTCATTCCAGCTAAGACCTGTGAAAAGAAATCGTTTTCGTATAGGTTAACTGACATGTTTTTCCCTCCTGTTTTTAATGATTTCATATAAGTGTTTTTTGTAAACTCATCAATCATTTTCGCTAGATCTCCGCTTACTACGTAGTTGTTTAGTAAACCTACATATTCATTGTTCCCTACCGATAGAATTTGCGCCTTTATTTCGTAATCAAATTTTTCCTTTGGTGTCATATCATTAGTATATCGGTCGGAAATAAAGTCAGCTAAATACCGTGCCTGTCTAACCGCAATTTGTGCTAGTGGGGGATACAAAACCCCCCTTGAGTTTTTCATTGCCGCTATATCTCCTATGGAATAGATGTTGTCGTATTGGTTGGTCCTGCAGAATTCATTGACTATTATTCTTCCATCGTTAGTTTTCTCAATTCCCGGTTCAATGTCTATATTAAATCCTTTAACCCCGGCTGTCCAAATTATTAATGATGAATTAATTTGTAAACCATCTTTGAGGAATAATGTCTTTTCATCTACTCGCTCTACTAATGAGTTGTGGAAAATTCTTATGCCTCTTTTCTTTAAGATATCTTCGATTTTGTTTTTAACTTTAATGTCCCATCCATAAAGTATCGTTGAAGTAGCTTCAATAATATTGACTTTGATGTTGTCTTTGTTTTTTGATAAATTTATCATTTCTGCTAAAGCGCTCCCAAGGCTTATTCCCGTAGCGCCCGCTCCTACAATTACGATGTTATGTTTTTTATCTTCTTTTATTATTTTTGAAATATGATCAAAGATAATTGAAGCATCATATATGGATCGAAGGGGTAGAGTGTATTTGTCTGCTCCTGGAATATTGAAATATTTAAAGAAGACCCTAAACAAATTATTAATTCGTCATACTTTATCTCCTCGGAGTCTAGCATCACTGTCTTTTTATCTGGGAGTATTTTTTTTACATTTGACTGAATAAACTTTATTTTTTTCCCCTGGATTAGTGATGATATTGGTATTTTTAATTGGTCTTCTGTTCTAAAGCCTGATGCAACCAAATGAATTTCTTGCATTAATTGATGATAGCTGTTTCTGTCTATCAATATTATTTCGGCTAAATCCTTTAGTTTGGAAGAGAGATTTGTGCTAAGAAAGACTCCCGCATATCCTGCACCAATAATCACTATTTTATTACTCATTTACTTACTTTTCCCCCAATTTTCTATTTCTATTGTCTGTTGCTATCTTTTTTTAATTTAACTTTTTTTATTGTGTATTCTATGGATAAAAATGATGCTATTGCAATAACCATGCTCGGTATTGTTGAGCCTAAATTTAAATTTTCAAGGTGGATTGGTGAAATTGGTGAAATAACAAAGTAGGTCAAGCTCCCTATAAAAAATGATGAAAAGGCAGAGATTCTAAACTTTACACATTTATCATAAAATGCGTCTATTGTTACCTTTCCTTTTTTTATTACATAGTAATCGATTAAGACTATGGCAAACAATGGTGCAAACAATGCGCCTATTAAAAGTAAAAACGATTCATATTGACTTATGGGAATTACATTTGAAAGTATACAGCTTAATACTGTAAATATTATTACAAGTACCTTGTAATTTATTTTATTGAAAATATTCTTAAATGACATTGCAGACGAAAATATATTTGCAAAAACATTGTCTATTTCGTCAACAATCAATATCAATAGAATAAATCCGTAAAAGAAGGTTTGTATGGCAAACAGTATTTCAAAAACATCGTTTATTCCTAATAATACTCCAATTACATAGAAAAGAGTATTAGTTATTGAAAACCCGATAAATGTACCTAAAAAGGCATTTTTACTTTTTTGAGCAAATCTGTTATAATCGGCCACTAGAGGTAACCATGATAATGGCATTACAATGACCAAATCCAATGAGCCAAAAAAGTCAAAGTTGTTACTATTGGTGTTTGTTAGATTGGGATTGTAATGCCCACTAAATAGTATTAGATTTATCAGCATTATTATTGCCGAACCATAGACAATCCAAACAGCAAACTTGTTGAGCCATTGCTTTATAACTTTAAGGGGACCTGCAACTCCAAAAATAATTATTATTATTCCAAAAATGACTGACCATATGTAAAAATCAATATTCATAAATCCAAGAGTAAAAGTGCTGGCTGCCCTTGATAGTATTGTTATCTCAAATGTGGACCATCCGATTAATTGTATTATGTTGAGAATAGTAAGTAAATATGACCCGTAAATTCCAAAGGAGGGCCTCATACTCACTACAGAGGGGACGGAATGATCGCTGCCAATTTTTCCTGCCAATCCTAATAGAATGGAGCCTACAATAGATCCCAGTATTATTACAAATAATGCATCCAGGATGTTTGAAGTATAGATGAAAGAGCCTGCTGATATTACTAATAATCCTACCCCTAAACTGGACCAAAGAACAAAAAAATCTTTTCCAGTTAGTGTTTTATCTTTTTCTTTTATGGGATTTACTCCTATATCTGAGTTGTGCTTTGGAAACTTCATAATGTTTCAACCCAAATTTACTTTTTATTTAATGGTTATTCTTCCTTTCAAACCCAAAACATCATTTGTTCTATATTTCATATTATGAATCCCATAAATTAATATTTGTTTTTATCCACGCTTTTATATACCATGTCCTTTGGAGTAGATACACTTGGCCTTCTAATAGAGAAACTAAAACAACTAGTTACTGAAACTCAAGATCAATATGAGTCTTTTTTTGATAATACCCAATTGTTTAAACAAGGTAAAATGGATAACAAAGACTATTTTTCAAAGATGGGCGAATATCTTGTATCCGCATCCGCATTGAATTTTCTGGCTTGCCGCATTATCCTGGAGTTAAAAACGGCTCTTGATAAAGGCACAGCAAGAAAGAGTTCTATGGGTGATTCTCAATCCACCATTCCCTCATCACCATCTGGTTTAGGTGGTAATAGTGGTGGTGGTTTTGGAATTGATAGTTTTGTAAGTTCCGGCGGTAATTCTGATTCATTGAATAAAAATTATGATTTGCCTACACCTCAAGTGGCCCCTTCCTTTAAACCAGTTGATATTGTAATCCCAAAACAGAACTCGAACTCAAATACGGTTAAAGAACAAAAAAATTGTATTGTATGTGCTGCATCTATTCCAAAGCATGCGAAATTTTGTAATAAATGCGGCAATTCCCAATAATTAATATACGCATTTTTATACCTTAGGCATATGAAGATCTTTAACGGGCGCTTGGCCACCGAGGACTATATGTCAAGTCATTCTCTAACTTTTTCTACACCTGAAATGACCCTGAAAAAATTTGCACTATGGCTAGGTGAGCAAGTAAACGATCCCAAGACAAATGTTTCTGTTCCCCGCCTGCTTTCATATTTGGAGGATAGAGCTGAACCTAACCAACAATCCCCACCTGGTTCTAATAAAAAGCTTGATTTTCTCCCCGATGTAGATGAGACTTTTAAACCTACGGGAGCAATATCTGGCCTATATGGGGGGGAAAATAGTGGCGATAAATCTTCTTTTACTTCAATATTGGAAGAAAGATACTGCATTAATTGTGGCGCCGCGATGAAACAATCCTCTAAATTTTGTAATAAATGTGGCGTTATTCAAGAATAAGTTAAAATTTTAAAATAATTTTTATCTCTATACCTTTTTATTTTTCATTGTTGTTTCTTGATTAACTAATTATTGGTTTGAATTGGATTATATTGCATAATGCCTTTAAGCTTATAATAGATTTAAATAATGACTCGGGTTTTTTCCTTTTTATTTTTCTTTGTTTCGTTATGGATTGGCCTATCTGCTGTCTTTTCCCATATGGTTTTCGTCTTTGATTTAGATTATTCATTTTATTTTATAGTTTGGATGTCTACCTTTATTTTTTCCTTATCCGTTTTTTTGAAACCTATTTTATCCACGCGAAAGTCACTACGAGAGCGATTTTCCAAAAGTGTTTCTTGGCCACATCTTGTTAAGTTTGTAAACGGTCTTACATGGGCATTACCATTTACTCTAATTCCTTTTTTTCAGAAAGATTATCCGTTTTTATTGCTTGCTGGACTATCTTCTGGCAACATATCTACCTTTATTTTTCTCCGGAGGTATTCCCAAATTCATAGCTTTGAGCAAATGATTACTGGTTCTGTTTTGCTGTCGTCTTTGTTATGTATTCTCGTTTTATATTTTGGTTATTCAGTTGATTATGAATCAATCTTGCTTGCTTCTCGACTTCTTGTTTCTTTATCCTATGGTTTAGGTGGAATTGTAGGATATTTTAAGGAGTTTTGAGATATCCGTCACATTTACATAAGTGAATTTTCTTATCATTGTTATTATCTTTGATAAACAAGCCCAGCCCATTAGATAAATATACAGAGGCTGTTTGCATTTTTAGTGGCGGATTAGATTCTGTAAGTACTGCTTCATACCTGAAAAAATTGGGGCTGGATGTCTACCTTGTTTCTTTTAACTATGGCCAAAATGGGTCTAATGAATTAAATGTCGCAAAAAAGTTTTCTACAGTATTAAAAAGCAAAGGACATAAAATAATAGATGTGTCGTTTTTAAAAACGTTATATGGGGATACCAATGTTTTAACCAATTCCAGATCCAAAATACCTGATACATTTGATTATAGTATTGTAGTCCCATTACGTAATGCTATTTTTATAACTCTTGCTTCGGTATGGGCAATATCATTGAAAATACCGCTAATAGTCTATGGGGCTCATTCAGGTGATCAGAAATATCCTGATTGTCGGCCTTCTTTTGTCAAATCGTTGGAAAAAACCTTAACTCTTTCTGAAATAGATGGAATAAAATTGGGATTACGAAAAAAAATAAGTATTTGGTCCCCTGCTATGGATAATCTGGATAAAACTAAATTGCTTTTAATTGGATATGAAGTTCTGGGGGATAAACTTTTTCAATCTTGGAGCTGTTATCGTGGAAATGACAACAAGAGGGGCAAATCTATAGTTCAATGTGGCAGATGCGAGTCTTGTATAAATAGAAAAAAGGCTATAACGAAATCTGGCCTAGCGGATAAAACTAGTTATGCCGCAATTTAAAACCGAATCTGACAATAATTTGACATATGAAAACAGTGAGATACTATGATGCTCAATTAAATAAATTTTTGATTTATTGCAATTCTTCAACCTGTTCTTATAGATAATTGTATCATTTATTTGGATAGAAAAAAAAGATAAGGCTTATAATAAAGACCTATTCCTATAGGTAAAATAAGTATGGTGAACACAATCTTTCGGGTACAGTCGCATAAATTCACTCAAGAGAATATTCAAACTACTCTAGTTTGTTCAAATTGTGATGAGGTTTTCACCAAAGAATTTCTATTGGATCTCGAAGGTCAAACAATTGAATTTAAATGTCCTGTATGTGGAAATTTAGGCGAAGCTGATATTCCGTATAAAACTGCCGAAGAACGCGAGGAGTTTGAAGAAGATTTAGATGAGATAACGGAAGAAGAGGGTGGTGACGAATTTGAAGAAGATTTCTAATTAGATTTATTCTTTTTTATCCCCATCTTTCCTAATTGTGCTAAGAACGCGGCCAATTGAATTTCTGGATGGGCGCCGTTTGATAGCCTGTAATCATATTCTGCTATCATCGAGGAAACCTCAGATAAATCTTCAAGATCTAGGTTATAAATTTCCTCATTTGCATATTTTAAAAAGTCGGTTTCGGATACTCCGTAAACATATAGCAATTCTAATAATTTTATTCTTGATTCGTTAAATTTTGAATCCAGCGCCAACTTTATTATTTCAGATATTTTGTTTTTTCCAGAATTGCCTATTGCACTTTGAACTTGTGATGCATTTACATTACCACTGGCTGATGCTGATTGCAGAATATTTATAGAGTTTCTCAAATCGCCATTTGTGTGTTCGTATATTTTATAAAGAGCTTTTTCATCAAATTTTATTTCTTCATTTTTGCAAATAATTTTTAAGTATCCTACTACCTCACCCACAGGTACCTTTGAAAAACGAAATACTACACATCTACTTTGTATGGGTTCTATAATGTGAGAAAGGTAGTTGCAAATAAAAATAAATCTTGTTGTTTTTGAGCTGTCCTCTATAATTCTCCTCAAAGCTGTTTGCGCCTCTGATGTCATTTCATCGGCTTCGTCTAGAATAATGATCTTAAAAGGTCTCTCGTTTTCTATCTGATTTAACGAAAGCTTCATGATGGATGCAAATTCTTTCACCCTTTCACGCACCATTTTGATGCCTCTTTCATCAGATGCATTAAGTTCAAGTGTATCTCTTTTCCAGCTATCTCCTAATATTTCTCGTGCAAGACATAATGCAGTCGTGGTTTTTCCTATTCCTGCTGCACCCGTAAACAGGAGATGTGGTAATTCATTTGGTTTATTCAATAAATTCTTTAAACCCGTGATGATTTCTTTTTGGTTAATTATCTGATCAAGACTTGTCGGCCTGTATTTTTCTACCCACATTATATCCGAAATGTTATCTCCTTTTTGTTGAGTATCATTCATCGTAAGAGTTTGTTTTGTTTTTCCAATTTAAAATTATTCAATACGCATTAAAAAAATATTAACACTGTGTTTAATAATTTTATTAACTAATCATACTATTATATAATGAAGCCGTTATTGAATTTTGATACGAATAACATATTTCATGATCTTGATGATATTTCAATTCTCTATATCTTTTCTACCTTAGACTATTTGCTTAGGGAAGTAAGAGTAATTTACCTAAAGGACGTTGAAATTCCAATACACCCTTTTGTATCTATTAATGCAAAAGAGGGTGACATGACGTCCGTTCCAAGATGGATTTCTAGAATTTTAAGCGAACAAGGATTAGTAGAAATACATGATGAGGATCATTTGTCATACATTAAAAGAGCTTTAAACAGGGAAAGGATTTCTTCTAATCATGTACTTTCGGCAATTGATCCTGATTTTTATGTTCGTGTAAATGACTACCTTCGCAATATTGATGAAAAAGAGCGAGAATCATTAGTTGTATCTTTAAATCCATTTATTGTATCTAGAATACAAAAAATAGTAAAACTTTCAGCTTCCTCTCCTTTGGTTCCAGAAATAGAAGAAAAATTGTCTTTAGAAGAAAAGTCATTGTATGAAATTTTTTATGAAAAGGCTTTTGATTTTAAAAAATTGGTGTTAGAACTTGAGTAATAATAATTCTCACCATTCCTCTAACATTCAAGAGCAACAACAGCAAACCTTGTCTGCTTTATCGAATGAATTAGAATCTTTTTTGAGATCATTCAAGGATCGTTCGGGTAATTATAAATATTTTGATAAAATTAACAATATGATTGCAACTTCATCTACATCCGTAACTATAGATTATATCGATTTTGACAGCTTTAACCCTTTACTTGCAAAAAATATTACACATGAACCTGATGAAATGCTTGGTGCTTTTAGTGAGGCAGTTGTTTCTATACTTGGTGAAATCCATCCTGATTACGCTGACGATATCAAAGATCACATACGAGTTAGAATAGGCAATTATGCCGTTCAAAAAGGATTGCGAGATATAAATGCAGATGTAATAAACAAGTTATTAGGCGTTTCTGGTATGGTAGTGCGTTCTTCTGAAGTTAAACCGTTCGGAAAAAAAATTGCCTATCGGTGTCTCAATTGCAATCAGGTTAATCTGTCTCAACTAAAGGGGTTGTCATTGAAAAAACCACAGAGGTGTATCAATTGTTCTGAAAAAGAACTGGAAATGGATATAGAAAACAGTTTATTCATTGATTTCCAGTTGGTTAGATTGCAAGAGTTACCTGAGGACCTTCCCGCCGGACAGCTCCCTCATTATATTGAGGTCACAATTTTGGGTGATTTAGTCGATCAGTGTAGGCCTGGTGACAGAATCATGTTGACTGGTATTATACGAATTGATCAGGAGTCCTCATTTAATTCTGGAAACTCTAATTCTCAAATAAGAACTTCTTTGTTTAAACTTAGGATGGAAGGTAATAATATAGAATATCTTGGTGGCCGTGCTGGGGATAAGAAAACAAGATCTATTGAGCGAATATCAATTAGTGCCGAAGATGAAAGGCAAATACTTGCAATTTCTAAAAAACCCGATATTTACGAAAAATTAATTTCATCATTTGCTTCTCATGTATACGGGCATGAGGTCATTAAGGAATCTATATTGCTTTTAATTGTAGGTTCTGTGAACAAAAAACTCGACGATGGATCAACAAGGCGAGGTGATATTAACATACTTTTGGTTGGGGACCCTGGAACGGCAAAGTCTGAAATGCTTAAATTTGCTGCAAAAATCGCGCCTAGGGGTTTATACACATCCGGTAGGGGTTCCACGGCCGCTGGGCTTACTGCTGCAGTTATAAAAGATAAGTCTGGAATGATGATGTTAGAAGCAGGCGCAGTGGTTTTGGGAGATCAGGGGTTAGTATGTATAGATGAATTTGATAAATTAAGAGCCGAAGATCGTTCTGCTTTACATGAGGTCATGGAACAGCAAACTTGTTCCGTTGCCAAAGGTGGTATTGTAGCTACATTAAATGCAAGGACATCAATACTGTCTGCAGCGAATCCTATGTATGGAAAATATGACCCTTATAAAAATATCACTGAAAACGTAAATCTTCCCATTCCACTTTTAACTAGGTTTGATATTGTATATGTAATAAGGGATATTCCAGAAAAAGACAAGGATAGCAGAATAGCTAGTCATATTTTGGAAATCCATAAAGATGCTCAAAGGACATCCCAAGCTGCAATTAATATAGATTTTTTCAGCAAGTATTTGGCCTTTGCTAAACAGCTGGCTGAACCTGAATTGACTCGTGAAGCAATTACACTTATCCGCGATTATTATATGACCATGAGAAATGTTGATTCTGATAGTATGATCACTGTGACACCTAGACAGCTAGAGGGATTGGTTAGACTTTCAACTGCTCGAGCGCGATTATTGTTAAAGGATAAAGTCGAAAAAGAGGACGCAGAGAGATCTATCTTTCTTGTCCAAAGAATGTTGGAGACTGCAGGTGTTGACGTTAATACGGGGAAAGTTGATTTAGGCGTTTTACATGGGAAACCTTTCAGCGAGATATCCAGATTAAAACTTTTCATGGAGATATTTTCAAGTTTATCTGGGGAAGACAAAAATGATGTTGAAGAAAACATATTTATTTTAGAGCTTGGAAAAACGGGCAAATTTACAGAATCCGATGCGAGATCTTTTATAAAAAAGGCAATGAATGATGGTCAAATCTATGAAAGAAAACCTGGATTTTACTCAAAAGCATAGGTGGAGAAACAGGCGAGTTTATCCATATTTAATTCAATTAGTTGAATCAAACAAATTAATATAAAATTAAATCTTGAAATATTGTTTTATTATCCTATCCATATGAATATTATATCTGACTCATACATGGGAATGTTTTTACCTTCTGATGTTTACAGAAGAGTTTCTAAATTTCTTGAAGGCGATATAGATTTTCCATTTGTTAATAGGGATGAGATTGTGGGAATATTTTTTTTATTTGGAAAAAAACTCGGTATTAAATCAAACCTGGATATTATTTCAGTCAAAGATCTTGCGAGAAGATCAGTTGATCAAATAAAGCGAGAAATTCTTCTTTCTAAAAAAATTACAAAATCAAATATTGAATTAATCAAAGAAAATTATCAAAGAAGAATTTTACAAATTTATGTGGAATTTCAAGATAATGCCTCGTTTGATGAGTATGAAATCAATAAAAGAATTACTCGTGATCCCTCAATTCTTATATCATGCTATTCTCAGCACATGGCATACTATGATCAAAAATGTTTTTTTGAAATTTTTGATCCTTTAAAAAACAATCAAATAGATAAAAAACTGCATAATTTGTTGTTAGATAGGATGGTTATGTTGAGTTATAATTGTGAAAAGCCTGAAATGTTGCCATTCAATACTTTATCTCCGTTTTTGGAGTGGATTAGCAGCAGTAATTAGCCGCTTGGGATCATTTGTCATTTGTCATTTGTAATCTATATGGCGTATCCACAACATAAATTAATTGGTGAAGTGTAGTAATTAATGTGTCCAATCAGGCTAAATCTGATTATGAGTCTTTGTTAGATCGATTACAAAATAAATTGGGTAATGTGGTAAAAAAAGAGGTAGCTAGACTTGAGGTTCCAACTCCAAAAATCATGTGGGTCGGTCAGAGAACTATTTTCAGAAATTTTATGGATTTTCCAAAAGCGTTGAGGAGAGATCCTGAAAAACTATTATTGTATCTAAATAAGGAGTTGGCCTCTGCAGGTTATATAGCTGGTGAGAGAATCATCTTTTTAGGTAGAAAACCTATATCTTCTTTTGGTGGATTAATTGATAGATATGTAAAGGATTATGTTATATGCCCTGTTTGCGGAAGCCCTGACACCAGGACAGAAAAAATTAAAAAATTGGGATTTATGATTTGTGAAGCTTGTGGTGCAAGATCGTCAATTAGAAGTAATTACGCATAGTTCAAATGAAAATTCATAAATAAAGCATTTTATGAATTTTTTTATTATCTTTAGTTTTTAATTGTGTTGTTGTTTTTATACGCAGTCATACATTATATTATAACAACACTATTTCCGGGATCGATATGTAATTATTAGATTTTAATGGCTTTACATTATGGACAAAGAAAAAGATAGTGATTGTTCTCTGTCGGAAAATAACTATGAGGACTCTGAATCGCCATCACCATCGATAAATGATGATATTTCTGATGAAACTATGTTGAATGAATTAAAGAATACTAAAAATGAATTGGAACATTATCGTAGCCTGTATAACGATACGTTTAATAAATTAAAATATGGTATGGCCGATTTTGATAATTTTCGAAAGAATGTAGAAAAACAAAACTCTTTAAAAATACTGTCCATTAAAGCCGATGTATTATCTGTTGTTGTCAATATACAGGAAGACTTTATGCGCGCTATAGATACAATAAAACAAAAGAAAATTGATAATGCAATCATTGAGGGATTGGAAAGTATTTTGAAAAATATCAATATCTTTCTAGAAAAAGAGGGTATTAAGGAAATAGATTCATTGAATAACTCATTCGATCCTAATCTTCATGAAATTGTGGGATTTTCATATAGTGACGATAGTGATGGTATACAGGAAAACATTGTCACAAAAGAGATTCGAAAGGGGTATTTGTTAAATGACAGAGTTCTACGTCCGAGTTTAATTGAAGTTTCAAAAAAGATAGTTAAAAATATCGATAATAATAATAATAGACAAGGAGATGAAATTTAAATGGGAAAAATAATAGGAATTGATCTTGGAACCAGCAACTCTGCCGCATCAACCTTAGTTGGTGGAAAACCTGTAATAATCCAAGCTGCTGAAGGCACTTCAATTGGAGGAAAATCATTTCCATCAGTGGTTGCTTTTTCAAAAGATGGCCAATTAATGGTTGGTGAACCGGCAAGACGCCAAATGCTCTCTAATCCTGAAGGTACAATTATGGCTGCCAAAAGAAAGATGGGTACTGATTATAAATTTAGGGTATTTGGAAAAGAGTATGCCCCACAACAGATTTCATCATTTATTCTACAAAAAATTAAAAGGGATGCTGAGGCATTTCTTGGTGATACTGTTGATAAAGCTGTTATTACTGCTCCTGCTTATTTCAACGACAATCAACGTCAAGCAACAAAAGATGCAGGCCAGATCGCTGGTTTAGAAGTGGTAAGAATAATCAATGAACCTACTGCTGCATCTCTTGCTTTTGGATTAGACAAGGTCCAAAAAGACCTTAAAATAATGGTATTTGATCTTGGGGGTGGAACTTTGGATGTTACCATTATGGAAATGGGTGGGGGTGTATTTGAGGTAAAAAGTACTTCTGGGGATACCCAATTAGGAGGTACCGATATGGATAATGTTTTAATAGATTATCTTGTCAACGAATTTAAAAAACAGTCTGGTCTGGATATAAAAAATGATAAAGCCGCCATGATGAGAGTTCGTGAAGCTGTTGAAAAAGCAAAAATCGAGCTTTCTAATATTGTTACTACTGAAATAAACTTGCCATTCTTGGCTTATGATGCTTCCTCTGGACCGAAAAATTTCATATTAACGTTGACCCGTGCAAAATTGGAAGAAATGATGAGACCTATTGTTGAAAGATGCAGAAACCCCATGTTACAATCCTTAAAAGATGCCAAACTAAATACCGCTGATATTGATAAAATAATTTTGGTAGGTGGACCCACCAGAATGCCATTAGTTAAACAATTTGTATCCTCTGTAATGAATAAAGAACCTGAAGGTGGTGTTGATCCAATGGAAGCAGTAGCGTTGGGCGCAGCGATACAGGGGGCAATTATTTCTGGTGAGGTGACAACAGATATTTTATTGGTGGATGTGACTCCACTAACTCTTGGAGTGGAGGTTATGGGGGGACTCAAAGAGGCTTTAATTGAACGTAATACTACCATTCCCACCAAAAAAAGCAAGGTATTCACAACCGCTGCTGATTATCAAACCGCGGTAACCATTCATGTAGTCCAAGGAGAAAGATCTATGGCTTCAGACTGTGTTTCTCTAGGTATGTTTAATCTGTCAGGCATACCACCTGCACCTCGAGGTGTTCCACAGATTGAGGTGACATTTGATATTGATACCAATGGAATTTTAAATGTAACCGCAAAGGATTTAGCAACCTCTAAAGAAGCTAAAATTACTATCTCTGCAAGTACAAAATTATCTAAGGAGGAAATAGAAAAATTGAAAAAAGAATCTGAGGAGTTTGCTGAAATTGATAAAAAGAAGATAGAGGAAGCACAGGTGAAAAACGAATCTGATAATTTGATATATTCTGCAGAAAAACTGATTAATCAAGACCTGAAAGATAAAGTCACACCAGATCAAAAAGATAAAGTGACTAAACTCATCAATGATTTGAGAGATGCTATTTCAACTAACAGTGTTGATACTATGAAATCAAAGGTAACTGACCTAAAGAATGCACTTAGTGAAATTAGTGTTGCTGCGTATCAAGCTGCTGCTGCTGCAAATTCTCCTACAGGTTCAGGTGATACCGGTGATAATGTTCCTCCAAACGAAAGCGACCCTAACCAAAGTACTAGAGACCCCACACAATCCAGCCCCGGCACACCCAATTCAGGCACAAATACCTGATCCAATGCAATTCCCACCCTACTTATTTTTATGATTTGTGATGGCAACTAAAAGAGATTATTATGAAGTATTAAGTGTCTCAAGAAACGCATCTAAAGACGAAATAAAGTCCGCTTACCGAAAACTAGCTCTAAAATATCATCCTGATCGTAACAAATCATCAGAAGCGGAAGAAAAATTTAAAGAAATCTCTGAAGCATATGCTGTTTTGTCTGATCAAGAGAAACGTAAACGCTATGATACTTATGGTCATGTCGGAACAGAGGAAGTATTCAGGGGCTCTGAGGATAACTTTGCTGAAATTTTCAAGGATATGGGTTTCGGTGGTGTGGGCGATATTTTTGAACAGATTTTTGGCCGAATGGGCGGCGGAGGCAGAAATCGTAACGATCCTTTCGGATTCAGTTCGAGAAATAATGACAGGCGAATTAGGGGAAGGGACCTTCTATATGAAGTTGATATGACCTTGGAGGATGTTTTAAAAGGACATAAGCAAGAAATCCAGATTCCGTCTATCGAAAACTGCTCTACCTGTTCAGGTTCAGGCGCCGCTCCTGGTACCTCAGCTAAAAAATGTGTAACATGCAACGGACAAGGACAAACAAGAAGAGTTTATAATCAAAATCAGTTTTCTACCTTTATTTCTTTAGAAACTTGTAATACGTGTCACGGTGAAGGTAGAGTAATAGAAAAACCATGTCATACTTGTAAAGGAAACGGAAAAATTAACAAAACAAATACTGTTGATATTGATATTCCACCTGGCATAGAAGACGGTACAACATTAAGGCTATCTGGAAAGGGAGAACACGTACAGGGTGGTGTAAACGGTGATCTTTTAATACGTATCCATGTTTTACCTCACAATCTTTTTAAAGTGCTGGATGAAGGTGATTTAATATGCAGTTATGAGGTTTTTTTCACTGACATGATATTGGGTATAGAAGCACGAGTTCCAACTTTGGATGGAACGGAAAAATTAAAGATACCTGCATCCACAAAAGCCAACTCCGTTTTCAAAATTAAGGGTAAGGGTTTGCCAAGGTATGGAAGATACGGAAGGGGGGATCAATATGTTAAAGTCGAGGTCAAATTGCCTGATAAGATCAATGATACACAAAAAAATCTACTTAAAGATTTAGCAAAAGAATTTAAAAAATGAATGTTAGAATTTTTCAATATTGTAAATAAGGTATATGTTTGCTATAGAATCCTTTAATGTAAGTAAACTCTACAAAGGCTCAAACAAAAAGGCCTTGGATGACATTTCATTAAAAATAGAGCGTGGTAAAATATCTACAATTTTGGGAAGAAATGGTGCTGGAAAAACTACCTTTGTTCGTATTTGTTCTACTCAATTATTGCCATCATCTGGCAAAATATTGGTGTTTGGTGATGATGTTGTGTCCTCACCAGAGAAAATACGCAAAATAATTTCAATTGTCCCACAGGAAGGCAGGCCATTACGTGCATTAACACCCTGGGATCACATCTATAATTGGTTAAAGATAAGAGGGGAAAGCAATAGTTCTGCAACGAGAAAAACATCTGACATCTTAAACCGATTAGACCTTTACTCTGCAAAAGATATCCCTGTTTTGAATCTGTCGGGTGGCATGAAACAGAAAATTTTAGTTGGTATGGCTATGGCAACAGAGTCCCCTTTATTATTTCTAGATGAACCTACAATTGGTTTAGATCCGGTTTCTAGACGGCAGGTTTGGTCTATTATTAAAGATTGGAAAAATAAAGGCAGAACCATAGTTTTGACCACTCACTATATGGATGAAGCAGAATTATTATCTGATTCTATTTTTATTTTAGATAAGGGTAAAGTTATATCAAAAGGCAATATGACTGATTTACGGAATACATTAAATTATCAAATACGGGTGGATATCCATGAATCAAGCAAATACAATAACACTGGTATCAAAGACCTTTTTTCTTCTTTTGGAAAAATAATTAATATAAGCTCAGACTCCATTCGGCTATTTACATTCGAAACTAATTTACAGGAAATATCCAAATTGGCAATGAATACTAATTTATCGTTTGCTGTATCTCCAATAACTTTGGATGATATATTTGTAAACCTGTTGGGTGGAAAATAAAAACATTAATCTATGCTTATAATTTTTTAATTCTTGAAAACCCATTATTTTATAAAATTCAGTAGATAAGTTTTAACACATGAATAGGTTATTTTACAAATCTAATTTGGTGACACAATGATTATTGGCTATCATATTGTACTATCTCCTTATTGTTGTTTAATATCATATTTTCTTTGCTGTATTGTAAAAGAACCAAGTTTGAGATACTCATGCTCTAAAGTATTACTTTGATAAGCAATAGGAACTACTAACTGTTAGAATGATTTGTTTTTCTTGTAATGTAATATAAATAAATTACATTTTGACTTTTTAAAATGGTTAACTTTGGGGTTTTATTGATATATATGTGGTTTTCTGAAAATTCTTTTATGCGGGAGTTGCCAAGCCTGGTCAAAGGCGTGAGATATAAATACATGAAGCTCAGAAACCAGGACAATTGGGATACCTCATCTCTTAGGGGTCCATGGGTTCAAATCCCATCTCCCGCATCTAAAAATATCTCTCTCATTTGCTTATAACTGCCGCAATTTTTTTTATGTTTAGCTTTTTAAAATTGAAAATGTGTCATCATCATATATATAATCCTAATATTACAACTATTAATTAGCGGGGTGGGGAAGCCAGACCTTAATAGGGGGCTAGGTTATCCCGGCGGGCTCATAACCCGCAGAGCGGTTTCTGTGCTTTGATAAAACGGCCAGCCGTAAGTTCAAATCAACTCCCCGCTATTTTTTTGAGGTCCATTGCGTATTGTTTAACATGTATAAAATCTGTTTTTTATCGTATTTTTTCTCTTTATTATACCTAAAATACGGTTTTGTGAGGTGTCTGTGGGCTATGGGATCAGGAATATATAAACCACCACAAATCAATCCTCTGTCTTTTTTTATTACTGTTTTAGGCTCATTGTTTTTTTTAGTTTTGCATATTGAGCATTGAAATCCTTTGTTTCTTCCTTCCGATTTCATACTCTTGTGGCATTTTTCACATATGGGGTTTTTAAAATATGTTATTTCTTTTAACTCTTTTATAATTAGATACTCTAGATTTAGGGTTCTTTTATTCGATTTAATATGCGCCCCATATCCTATTTCAATTTTATCTTCTATTTCTAATAAGGCCGCGATTTTGGTTAATTGTGTGGGTTCATAAACTGCAACAGGTAAGATATCGTTGAAATTATCCTTTACGTAAAAAATTACATGTCCGCCATTGATGACATTAGGTTTTGTAATTAATTGGCAGTTGATATGACCTGATGTAAAGGGCAGTATCCTTGATAATCTTCTTTCTTTAGTTAAATGCAAATTTGTTCCCTGATTTGATCTAAATGCCATGTATCCATCCAAGTCCTCGTCTATTTGCAGATTCTCCATGAATTTTGTAGTGATTAATGGATCTTCTCCGCGGATTCCGCAAAATACTGGATCTGGGCCATGCGGTGCAATTAAAACTCTTTTTTTTCTATAATCAAAATTATTAAATGTGTTTGGAAATGATTCATCGCTTATTTTTTTAACCTTGGATTTATCTATTTTTCTTATCGCCCCAATATTCTCTTTTTTTCTGTATGCAATTGTTTCATAAGTATGATCGGTATCAAGACAGCAACCAATTGCTGCTAATGCCCCTACCAATCCATGCCCTTTACCAAAAAGGTGATACTGTATGCTATTTTTTTTTGCAGTTTTTTCAGCTAGCTGTTTGCTTAATACAGTATCCATTGCATTATTACTTAAAGAGATTATATCGTTGGCTATGTTGTTTTCTTCATAAAAAGCTAAACCCGGATTTGCACCGTTTCCTATATCCGAGTAATTTTCTATAAAATGCTTCGCCTCTTCTTTAATTTCATCATATCTTTTACCTTTTATTCTTAAACAAACTGCCCCATTTCCTCTAGTTTTAAGAGGAATGTTGGGATTCAATCGAATTAACAAAGGAAAGTCAATGAAATTTACTTTAAATTTTTTTACTAGATTGTTTGTAAGTAGGTATGCCAAATGAGTGGTACACCTGCCGTTGGTTGAATCGGTGTCATCGAATCCTATATGAAGAATTTTACTTTCCTCCTCTATGTTGCCTTGATGATTATTCATAATGGATGACTATTTTATACTGGTTATTGATAGTAATAGTGTTTATCTCAAACTAATTATTAAGAATTATTATTGCAAATGACTCAAAAATTTTATATCGTCGTGTTATAATGTGTTTGTAGATGCTTAAAACCATTAATGAAATAGATTTTGAAAAACGGAATGGTCTAATACCAGTGGTAGTCCAAGATATTAGTACAAAAGATGTTTTAATGGTGGGATACATCAATAAATATGCACTATCCAAAACAATAGATACCGGAAATGCATGGTTTTGGAGCACCTCTCATAACAAACTGTGGATGAAAGGTGAGGAGTCTGGCAACATCCAGCCTGTAAAAAAAATATTGGTAGATTGTGATTCAGATGCTTTGGTATACTTGGTAGATTCTACTAAATCTATATGCCATACTGGCAATAAAACATGCTTTCACAATGAGTTGCAATAGTCTTTTTGCTAAAAGTTAAGTAATACTTAATATTGTTTAGAGCAATTTATCTATTATATTATTTATAACTAGTTGGAAACAATGGGAATTATAAAAGCGTTAAAGTGTAGAGAATGTAACAAAGAATATTCCCCAACGTTCATATATATATGTGAAGAATGCTTTGGGCCTTTGGATGTAATATATAAACTCGCCAATAATATAACAAAACAGACTTTTGAGAACAGATCTGATTTAACTTATTGGAGGTATTTTGAAATTCTTCCTGTAGAGAATAAGAAAAATATCGTCAGCCTAAATGGCTCTATTACTCCATTGCAAAAGGCAGATAATTTAGGCAATAGATTGGGGGGATTAAAAAATTTATATATTAAAAATGACTCTGTAAACCCAACTTTTTCTTTTAAGGACCGACCTGCAGGAGTTGCAGTATCAAAAGCTAAAGAAATGAATTTACCTGCTGTTGGCTGTGCGTCAACCGGTAATCTTGCCTCTGCAACTGCAGCACATGCAAGTAAGGCGCAATTACCATGTTATGTGTTTGCTCCTTTTGACTTGGAACATGTGAAAATAGCTCAATCTTTATCATATGGTGCAAAATTTATAGCCGTTGAAGGCACATATGATGATGCTAATCGGCTAGCCTCTGTAATAGGCGATTCTAATGGCTATGGTATAGTGAATATAAACATGAGACCTTATTATGTAGAGGGTTCTAAGACTTTAGCTTTTGAAGTGTTGGAACAGCTAAACTGGACGGTTCCTGATGTGTTGGTTATTCCGGTTGGCAGTGGGGCTATGCTAAACTCTATTTGTAAAGGATTTGAAGAAATGATGGACTTGGGAATAATTTCTGATATTTCTAATTTAAGAATAATCGCTGCCCAACCTCATGGATGTGCGCCAATTGTTGATGCTTATAAAAATAAGTCAAATGAAGTTATTCCAGTAGAAAGGCCTGATACCATCGCAAAGAGTCTTGCAATAGGTGATCCTGGTGATGGATCCTATGTGTTAAAACGTCTTAGACAATTTAATGGAATTGGAGAGGAAGTTTCGAATGATGAAATAAAACGTGCTATTCTTTTACTTGCAAAAACCGAAGGCATTTTTACCGAGCCTGCTGGCGGTGTGTCTGTAGGTGTATTAAAAAAACTTATTGAAGACAATAAAATCGATAGAGATGAAAAAATCGTTTGTTATGTTACTGGCAACGGACTTAAGACTACCGAGTCTATTCTTGATCTTCTGCCTACTCTCAATCCGGTTAAACCTAACATACAATTAGTCTCTGCAATGATACAATGAACAAACGGATATAAATCTAAAAATGGTGTTGTGATTTATAAATTGGCTACAGTAGAATTCGTAATTCCTTCTGTTTTAAACAAAGGCTCTGGAGAAAAAAAACTATCCATTGATGCATCCACTTTAGATGAAGCATTTAATATTGCCTCTAATGTGTTAGGTGATGATTTTAAACGCAGAGTTATAGACCTTAATGGCAAACCAAGGGCATTAATCAATATTTATATCAATGGAAAGAATATTAGATTTAACAACACGGGAATGAATTCGGCCCTAAATGATGGTGATTCCGTTTATATATTGCCTGCCGTTGCCGGGGGTGCAGAAATGTCTAGCAAAGATATGATGCGCTATTCAAGACAAATCATGCTTGAAGAAATTGGTTATGTTGGGATGGAGAAACTCAAGGATGCAAAAATATGCGTTGTGGGTGCTGGCGGAATTGGAAATCCGGTAGTTACGCAACTAGTTGGAATGGGTATAGGAAAAATTAGGTTAGTTGATAGAGACGTAGTGGAAATTTCTAACTTACATAGACAGCATTTGTACACTGATTTGGATGTTGGTAAAGTTAAAGTTGAAGCAGCGCTAGAGCGTTTACAAAAAATGAATCCTGGTGTAGATATAGAAGCCATCCCCATTTCGGTTACTCCATTTACAGCTGAGGATATAATTCGAGATTGCAATATTGTTATTGATGCTTTAGATAGTATTGATGCAAGATATGCTTTAAATGATGCTTGTTTAAAACTCCGACTACCTTTTATTTACGGGGGTGCTATTGGAATGGTTGGTTCTGTATGT
The DNA here is from genome assembly GCA_037720485.1 of Candidatus Nitrosocosmicus sp. Taxonomy (GTDB): domain Archaea; phylum Thermoproteota; class Nitrososphaeria; order Nitrososphaerales; family Nitrososphaeraceae; genus Nitrosocosmicus. The sequence goes on along the minus strand of JBBJMN010000010.1, from coordinate 824 downwards.
ACTATTTTGCCTTATGAAAGTGCTTGTCTTAGGTGTATTTTTCCTGAATTATCCGAAGAAGAGATGCCTACATGCAGTACCGAGGGAGTACATCCATCCATCCTCTATCTTGTGGCTGGAGCTCAAGTTTCTGAAGCCATAAAAATTGTTGTAGGTCAGCAACCATCATTAGTAAATAAATTGCTCTATATAGATCTCAATGATCTGGTTTTTGATAAAATTCAGATGCATAGACACGATGAATGTTCTTCATGCGGAAGAAATGTAATTAAAAAGCCTATTCAAGCTCCGTCATTAATGGTGGAGGAGCTATGTGGCCGAGACAGAGGAAAAAGAACATATACTGTCACCCCTGCGCAAATCAAAAACGATGTCAATCTATTCAGCATTTTAAAAAATGCTGAATCTCAAGGTTATGCAATAACATCTAGAGGCAATTTGGGCATAACCTTCTCAAACCAAAACAAATTACTCATAAGCTTTCTTACAAGTGGTGCTGCAACAATAGTAGGTGCAAAAGATAAAGACGAAGCCTTGTATATCTATAAAAGTTTTACAAATGGGCTAAAAATAGAAACTTAGTATTTTTCCAATTTTCATTAATTTTTATAGATCACTTTTAATAATTAGAGTTTTATTTCAAAACATAAGACATGTCAATGGAACCCCAATCTTTTCCCATCCTTATACGCAATAAAGATATTGCAGATAATAGTAAAATGTATTTAGAACAAGAATATGTAACGTCTAAAAAACTAGCTGATGAAGATAAAAAACTAGCTGATGAAGATAAAAAACTAGCTGATGAAGATAAAAAACTAGCT
>JBBJMN010000066.1:0-11436 GCA_037720485.1 Candidatus Nitrosocosmicus sp. | reverse complement strand
CGCCATGCATAGCAGATAGTGTGATTTATTTTAACAAATGGCATATGAACATGAGATTACGGTATCGGTAGTAGAACATAATTAAAGAAACAAAGAATATGCCATATTTTTTCCAAACTAAGGTCTCTTTCTTATTGGACATAATATAATAAACAAATAACAAGGCCATGGTTTCTTCTAGCCTTACAGTCACTAGAAATAATTGTTAATTATACATGATAACCAAAACTCTCCAAAACATAGAGACTGCAACTACAACTAACACGATTCCTATTATGAGTTTAAGATTAGAGTCACTGAACTTGTTGGTGTATCTTGCACATAAATATGCGCCAATCATTGCATTAGGGCACCTCAAACATCATGTTAAGCATGAATTTCTCAAACATCATCAATTCCCAAAACAAATCAAATGATACTGCAAATATGAATAGTCAAAATAACCATATAATGCATAGAAAACTCATATTCTACCTGCCGCCCCTGCCGCCCCAATGATTGATATGCCCAGCTATATTAGCACATTTGAGCTTTCGGATAGAATGATACAGTTGTATAGTAACGAATTAAACGGAACTTCCTCTGAGTATACCTATATCAACAAAGCAAAATCGGATCTTGGCAGTGCAGTATATGGGCTAAAGAAAAGCTGGTGAATTAAAGGAATCCCCATATAAAATAATGGAGATTGTGCATAGCAAGGTTCACCCAAATTTACAGTTAGCGTTCAACCTTACCCTTAAGCGATAGTTTAAGTCTCTGAATGTGACAGAAGGCCTTAAAACATTCACCTGATCTTGGATTTGTGCCGAGTTTGCCTTTGATACCACAATATCTGTTTATTTATAATAGTTCCTTGTATGTTACCACGGTTAATGTGTAAAAGAGTGAATATTGTAAATATAAAATATCATTACAATAGCCACTCCTTTAATATCATGGTAACTGTAGTTTCCCAGGCAACAAATGAGTACAATGGATATGACATTGATACGACATTGCAGGGATTCGGTGTTTTAGCGCTTTTGATTATTTGTGTCTATGGCGCATATTCACAGACATAGTTAGGTATTCCTAACAAAAATATAAAGATAGTTGTGATTCTCTGTTGTTATAATATAATTGCTACACAAAGATAAAGCATTCATTTTTTTGAGTGTCATTCTCAAAAAGGATAATTGTACGTTGAATTAAATGGATTCACAATATAAAAAAATCGCATGTTTACAGATACTCAAAGAAAAGTAATACTAACAATTGTTGTAGCTGTGATATCTTCAGTAACATGCAGCACCAACCTGTCCCCATCATCATTCGCTCAGGACAATGGCACGCAGCAGGCCAATGAAACCAATTATGTCAATTTCCACTCAAACATTGAACAGATTAAAGGCCACATCGAACAAGCAGAGGAAAACAGAAACAACAACAACAAAACACTGGCATATGTACACACAACCCATCCAATAGAGGAGGTTGTGGGATTAATAACCCTGCCACTTAACAACACTGACCCAAAACTGAACGACACATACATCAACGATCTTTACTCCCTGTCTAACTTGGCATCACCATCCAACAACAGCAGCAACGAAGAGTTTGGCGAACAAGCACAAAGCTCAATAGGCCTGTCAAACAAAGTTGTGGCTACCGTCATACCTGTAGCAACACTAAATGACACAAACCACAACATAACAGTAATCCAGGACCTGCTTACAACATTTCAGGAAGAATATGCAGAAGGAGTAAAGGACGGAAAAATCATAATGATGCTAGAGTACCAAGATGGCTCGGCTTTTATCGATAGGGCTAACGACATATTTAACAACACAAAATCAATAACAACAGAGAGAGATCAAATATCAACACTGTTTAGTAACTTGACCAACTCTGCCCAGCAGCTAAAAGACCCATCTGAAATAAATCCAACAGTAGAGGAAATCAACCATGATCTATCGGAATCACTGACCAACACGGGCAACAGCTCAGCGGCATCATCAACAGCCAATGAAGGAAAAAACTCCCAGGACTACATATCCAACATCAGATCATTGCTTAATTAAACAATATCAGCGTATTCAGCCAACGACACTGTAAGGGCCAATGAGGTGGCAACAGCAGCCTATTTGGACAATTTTGAGCATATCGAGGCATCCATTGGCGAGGAGCTGTCAGAACGGGGAGAGGACCTGTTGAGAGAGATGTTAAGGGATCAAATAAACAGTAACGCACCACTGGACAGCATCAGGCAAACAGTCAATGATATCAACCTGGTTTTGGATGAGGCACAAGCATCCCTAACCCCTTAGCTTTTTTAATGCAAATAATTTTTTTATCTTCTTATCAAATATAACAAATACAATATTTCTTTCCTTGTTCACTTGTTTCGGCATCTACATTTTTTCAAAATTAGAGTCTTGGTGTTGGAAACCATTTGGTTATCAAGTGAATGCTCTTTTCTCTATTGCACATGATAAGAAAAACTGACGTAAAATAGCAAAGGCTAAGGTAACTGCCTTCTTGCCATATGCCATATCTATTTGTATTTTTCTATCACGTTAGATCCATAGCGTTGGAGTAGCTTGTGAATTTTGGGATCAATCACATAATTGCAATAGGGAGCGTCCTGATGGTTGTCATAATAATCCTTGTGGTAATCCTCTGCAACATAAAAATTTTTGATTGGAGCGATTTCTGTCACAATCGAATTTTCATATACGCCCTTTTCCTCAAGGTCTTTTTTTGATTTCTCTGCAGTCTCTTTTTGTTTTTCGTTATGGAAAAAGATTGCAGATCTATACTGTGTGCCAATGTCATTGCCTTGCCTATTGGGAGTGGTTGGGTCATGGGTGTGCCAAAAGATGTCGAGAATCTTTTCAAAAGGTATTACTTTGGGATCAAATTTTATTTGAATCGATTCTGCGTGTCCAGTATTTCCCGCGCAGACTTGATCATAGGAAGGGTCTTTTACCGTTCCTCCTGCATATCCGGGTAGAACAGATTTGACCCCTTTAAGCCTTTTAAATACTGCTTCTGTGCACCAAAAGCACCCGTTTGCAAATGTTGCGGTTTCAGTCACATCATCATTCATAAATTGTTTTTGGCAACTCCTTTTCCTTTGAAATAAACTGAATCGATAACGAATTAACACACTCCCGGGTATCTTTGTCGGTCAAATGCTCCCCTTTGAATTCGTGTCCTAAATGAGCGCCACAGCTTGCGCATTCTATTTCTGTTCGCATTCCATCGGAATCTGGTAAACGCTTTATTGCATTTGGCAATGTTGCATCGAAGCTTGGCCATCCGCATCCAGAACTAAACTTGCTTATTGACGAAAAAAGGGGAGCGTTACATCTTCGGCAGATATATGTCCCATCCTCATAAAAACCATCATATTTGCCAGTAAACGGAAATTCCGTGGCTTTACCTATAATGATTTTTTCTTCTTCTGCTGTTAGTTTATTATAATTCACATTTCCTTCACCATTAACCATAACAGATCTTGTTATATGGTGTATAGCACTACATTATATTTAATATTTATATTGTGTATTGTTATTATAGCAAACAACTGAAACGTAATGCATTTCTTTTGACGGCATTGCTCTCGCTTCTTATACTCATTACCATGCTACCAAAGATAGAAACTATAGGTTAATAATTGCTGTTAAGATACAACAGCAAGCCCTGGAAAAAGTATTGAAAGATTATATTATTTTATTGGTATCCTAAACATGTCATTGAGTAGTAGGAAATTTCATGTTGAGCCGCACATTAAGGAAAGTAATTACATTAGGGATATAGTATTTGGTTTTGGAGATGGAATCAACACATCGTTAGGCATAGTAGCAGGTATAGGTGGGGCATCAATAGGAGTAGACATTGTTATTCTTGCAGCCCTAATAGGTATGTTTACAGGTGCCAAGGCAATGGCGGTACAAAACTACCTTGCGGTCAAATCCCAAAGAGAAATTCTTGAGTCAGAGATAAAAAGAGAGGAATACGAGATAGAGCGTTATCCAGATAGAGAAAGAGAAGAGATAGAGCAAATCTACAAATCAAAAGGTTTTTTGGGAAACGATCTTGATATGGTGGTAAACAAAATTATTTCAAACAAACAGGTTTGGTTAAAGACGATGCTTACTGAGGAATTGGGTCTCAATTTGGAGATAATAGGTTCACCCATCAAGGGAGCGCTAGTAATGTTTATATCATTTTTGATAGGAGGGATTCTTCCAATTGTTCCATACTTTATTGTTAAAACAGGGTTAATTACAAATTTTATAGCATTAATGATTGCAATCTCCATTAGTTTGTTGTTTTCGTTTTTGATAGGCGCAGTTAAAGGCAAAATGGCAAAGAAAAGCTGGTGGAAAGGTGGATTGGAGATGTCTTTGCTGGGTACAGGTATAGCATTGGTGGGTTATGGAATAGGTTCAGAATTGGGTAATTTGGGAATTGTCAATCCAGGAGGAGGTTAATAGCATCATCAACGGATGAAGATATTTGTTTTGCCTTGTTTTGTTTTGGCCAAATAATTTATTAACTATATGTTTTTTTTAGCTTTTTAGCTAATTTTGGCCCTATTTTTGGAATCAATGATAAACTGGTTTCAGATATTGACAATAAATCGTTGGGGACATGGATTCCAGCTGAATGCAGAGAACGGGCTCTAGCTCTTCCAATATCTTTGATTTGGACCAACGGAACAAGTTCCATCTTCACGCCGTGTTTTACTCTATTTTCAAGTGAAAAGATAACGGGAAGCAAATCGGTTCTTCCAAGCAATTTGGCTATTTCAAAGATAGATGTTATCAACCATTTTGAAACTTCAACGATCCTATGGACATCACCGGGGTCTATTCCCATTTTTTCGTGAATTCTCTTTTCAGTGGATTCGTTTATCCATTCGTATAGAGTCCAAAGGCTTCTTGAGCAATCCATCACGTCCACATCAAAAAAAAACTCATCGTAGTTATTATAGAATATAATGCTGAATTGCTCGATATCCTGTTTCCTAAAAGAGAACTTGGGGTAAAAATCCGGGCTAGTGGTGATTATGTGCAAGAAACCGAAAACATTATTTGTTTTTAGGGAGCGGTGTTTGACGGATTTTATTATTTTTTTAAACGCTACAGCGGTCTCAGGGTTAAGGTACAGCCCAGATACTAATTTACCAAATGAGGTAACATAATACATATTGTTTTCAAACTTTACCAGACCCTCATCCATAAAATAATCCAAAGATGTGTCTATTTTGTTATAGAGAGATGAGCTGTTTTTGTTTTGGAAAGAGTGGAATGTTTTTGAAAACAGATCATAGATGTCATCAACATCGATTCCAAGAAAAGAGGAAATTGTTCCCAGTAAATGGATTTTTATTGCCACATCATTTCCAAGGCTGGAGTTTAGTGGTTCAGGGGTACCCAGGATATAGTGGTCATATATATCCTCGTAATATGTTCTGGAATCAGATAATATTATTGATTCTCCATAAGTATCATATTGGGGTCTGCCCGCTCTTCCACACAGCTGCTTGTATTCAAGAACAGTTATTGGAATGTTTGCACCGTATCTAAAATCATATCTGGAGACATTTGTGATTATAACTCTACGAGCAGGAAGGTTGACACCAGCGGCTAGGGTGGGTGTGGCAAACAAGGCCTTGATGACCCCGCTTTTAAAAGCCTTTTCGACCACTTCTCTGCTGGATAAACTTAGCCCGGCATGGTGAAAACCAACCCCCAATGATATCAAATTCGACAAAGTTTTTGTCAAATCAGTGTCATCGTTGTTTTCCAGAATCAATTTTGAATGCTTTAGCGCTGTTTTTTTTTCTTCCAAAGACAAATTTTTGTAAACTATTTCGGAAGATGTTTTAGCTAATGAGATCGATCGCTTTCTGGTTTCAACAAACACAAGGTTTTGGCCACCATCTTTTATGGAATCCAATACCAAGTCCACTGCCATAGACGATGTATCCTTACCTGATTCAGATACATTTCTTTTGGAATCGTCATTGTAATAAACGACACCATCCGAATAAACCCCTTCCAACAGCCTTGTTGGCCTCCAGGAGCTTTCTATTAATTTGCAACCTAACCAGTCAGATATCTCAGGGGAATTTGTCACAGTGGCGCTTAAACCCAGAATTTGGGAAGCGGGGTAAAATTTTTTTATTTTTGTGAGAACCATTTCCAATACTGAACCCCTGTCTAAATCACCAATCAGGTGAATCTCATCCGAAATAAAAAGCCCCACATTGGATAACCATGAAACGCCTTGTCTTAGAATAGAGTCTAGCTTTTCATTGGTTAGAATAACAATGTCAGAGTTTCCTAATTGGGTATTTGAGGTGTTAAAATCACCAGTACTAATCTTTGTTTTGATTTTTCTTGAAAAAATTTTGGATTTATCGATTTCATTGAAATCTGTGAATTTTTCATAGGCAAGTGATCTCAAGGGGGTCAAATACACCACCTTCTTGTCTTTTTCCAGGGATTTGATAGCGGCTAGTATGGCTATCAGCGTTTTACCACTTGCCGTTGGGGTGGTAACCAGAACATTAGACCCATCCAACAATCCATTGTCTATCGCTAACTGCTGGGGAGGAAAAAGGGAATTATAACCCATAAATGAAAGGAAAGAAGAAATTTTATCATCATCAAGGTTTATCTGCATGTATAAATAAAAATTAAAGGTACATTGCCTATTAATTTATTTCATTTTATCATAGGGCAGTCTTTTGCCAATGTTTTTGCAACTCCCTTCTTTGAGATATGTTTATTCACATAATAGTTATAGATAAGTCAATTTGCTTTAGCAACTCCTTCTGACACTTTTTTTAATTATTGTCAAGGGCAAACACAGAAATAAATGCGCCCTGAGTGTCCCTCGTCGATTCGACCATAGAAACAGTGTAGACCATTAAATCATCAAAAAACAGAATAATTCGATTCAAAAAATTGCAAGTCCAAGCGTGAAAAGAAAGAGAGGAAAGAAAGAAGTATTGGTGTGTAGAGGGAGGAGGTTGAGGAGACGAGTAGAGGCTCTAATCAATTTACAGTCAAACGCCATTAGCCCTACAATATAGTATATTTAGATAGTAACATTAATAATAATATTGGTAAGGATAAACAATACAGGAATAAAAAGATTAAGAATGACCTATTGATTTTTTGTTTTGAGGTAGTTTGGAGACAACAGATTTTGAGGCGCTTAATGAAAAAAATATGCCGGTAGACACCAATACAATCATTCCACTTGGGGCAACATTTATCTCATATGACAAGATTGTTCCTATAACTACAGACAGCACAGAAAAACACGCCGAAAGTAAAAGAGTTTTTTTGAACCCATATCCAAGCAACAAAGCAGCAACATTAGGAATTATTAACAATGACGAAACCATCAATATGCCGATCAATCTGATTGAGATCACAATGCTAACTGTTGCTAAGATAATAAACAAATAATTTAATAGCGTTACATTCAGTCCACTTATTTTTGCTTGTTCTTCATTAAAAACAAGATAAACTAGTCTTTTGTAAAATGCGATAACAAATGATATAATGACAATACTAAGAAATACAATGATTAGGGTCTCCTCATAACTGACTAAAAGGATGCTCCCAAAAAGATAACTGGTTATGTCGATAGAGAAACCACCGGATAACCCAATAAATACAAGGCCAATTGCCAATCCGAATGACAATAAAACTGCAACAGAAGAATCAGAATACACCCTCTTACTTGAGTTTAATTTCACCATCGCTAATCCACCTAAAACTGAAACAATAAATGAAACCCAAATTGGGTTGGATTTAAGGAACAATCCTAAAGCGATACCTCCAAAAGCAACATGGGATATTGCATCACCAAATAAAGAAAATCTTTTAAGCACTAAAAATAGCCCTAGTAGAGAACAGCTAAGGGATATCGCTATTCCGGAAATTAGCGCCCTTTGGATAAACTCATATTGTAAAATTTCAAGCATACCTGATTCACTTTTGTTCTAATGCAATATAGCAAAACAAACAATTCATGGAACTAATTTGTGCACTTTAATGCGATTTTCAAGTTGTTTAGATTATCGTACATTTTTGAGATATAATCTTTATTCATCTGTTTTTCCTCATCGGAAATAGTTTCGATAGGGCTTAGGGTCAAAACTTGACCGTTTATTTCTTGCGCCACTGTATCAGACAACCTGGGATCGATGTTATCCTCAGTAAAAACAACATCCAATCCCAATTGTTTTGAGAGGTCTATAGATTCCCTTATCTTTTGCGGAGGGGCCTCTGTTTCAGGGGATAGGCCTTGGATTGAATGCTGATCTAACCCATACCGATTTGCAAAATAACCAAAGGCATCATGAAAAGAAAGAAAATCACGGAGTTTGCAATTAGTCAGATTGGAAATAATATCAACATTTAGTTTATCCAGATGATTAGTAAATTGGACATAATTATTGTTGTAATATAGTTTATTTTGTGGATCCAGGCCATTCAACGAGTTTAGTATGTTTTTTGCTTGCAATTTAACCAAAAGCGGATCAAGCCATATGTGGGGATTGGAAATTTGTGTGTTTTTTTCCAAGGGCAATCCCCTGCTCAAATCAACTATAGTGACGTTATTTAATTTATTAATCCACGATTCAAAACCCATCCCATTAACAAAAATTGCATCGGCTTTTTGTAATTCAATGATTTGTTTTGCAGTTGGCTCAAAGTCGTGGGGCTCCATCCCATTGGGAACTATGACAGAAACATCAACTTTATCCTTACCAATTTTTTTGACAAAGTCATAGACAGGGTAAAAAGAAGCAAAAACCTTTAACGGATTAGCATTAGATCTTGTAACCTCATCGTTGTTGCCACTATCAAAATAACCAGCAGAAGGACTGCTTGGCTTAACAATATTTGCCGAACCAGAACCATTAGTATATAATGATTCATTAATTGCGGTTACTTGTAGAGCAGGAGATGAAGAAAGCAGGAGAATCTATAAAATCGAACTATTAATAATAAACAGAAAAAGCATACCCTTCACAATAGGTTTCATGGTTATTAATAATATAAACTTTTCATAATAACAATTAATAAGTTTATAGCAATATCATAATAACCCTTTATAGATTATGCCATTTTAACAATTGAGGAAAACTGAAAAATTAATAATATAACGCAAACAAAATATAAAGTAGTGCCAATTATAAGCATTTCACTAAACGAAAATATTATCCAAGAGTTAGATAAATTACAAAAATTTTTGGGTTTTTCAGGAAGATCAGAAATAGTAAGGGCAAGCGTAAGGAATTTACTTTTGGAGGAAAAAAGGATAGAGGAATTGAATGGGATATTGCATTCAGTCCTATTGGTAATTCATGATGAAAAGTCTGATCAAGAGATTAGTGAAATGCGACATGACTATGACAAAATAATTAATACCCACATACACAATAAAATTGATAAAGACAGGTGTCTTGAGATTTTTGTGCTTTATGGTGAATCAAGAGACATAAAAAACATGACCAAAAAATTTCAGGGAAATAGGAAAATGGATCAGGTAAGACTGATAGTAACTTAATTTTAGTTTTAGAGACATAATGTACCGCTATTATATTATTTTAATTTAGAGCCATAAGTGGGATTCGAACCCACGACCTAAGGTTTACGAAACCTTCGCTCTTCCGGGCTGAGCTACTATGGCACAGTTTTTAAGTTTACATACCAATGTCTAACTTTTGAAAAGGTTAAATAATAATATATTTTTTTAAAATTATGGCTGAATGCGACACTCACAGGTTTTTTTTTGATTGGAGCTGCCATATTTGCAAAGAAGAATACCATAATTTAAAAGGAACAAACACAATAAAGTCAGAAAATTATGACAAGATAAGTTTTGAAGAAAGGGCAAAAAAGAAAGGGCAAAAGGGTTACAAGGAATTTAATGAAGAAAGGGCAAAAAAACTATATGAAGAAATATTTCTGCAATATCTAAAAAAGGGCAACCTAAGTGAGGAGGAATCAATTAATCGCTCAAAAACAATAATAAGGAAACAGTGCAAGCTTCGAGGGATTGAGCCATGGTCATGGACATAGATATATCCCAAACCCTTATAGAACAACTGGTAAAGTCAACATAAGTTAAACCTAAATAACAAAAAAGGGTTTCATCTTGTATTGTCATCATCTCAAAATAATCAATCCAATATTTTGCAAAGCAGCCTACACAAAGACATCATAATAAAATTAAAAGGAAAAAGAACCCTTCAAGGAAAGCTAAAAAGTTTTGATCAATATATGAATTTAACATTAGAAAATGCCACAGAAGCCTTAGAAGGCGACAAAGTTAATGAAATGGGAGAAATATTTATCAAAGGAGAAAACATAGTCATCATTGCAACAAAATAATCAATTACACCATATAATCCAAATTTCTAAAACTAAATAAGAACGGGAATGGGAATAAAAAAGTTATTTGGACCTATCATGGCCTTCAGCGCCACTTCATAGTTTCTGAATCATCCAATTAATAGATTGGCATTTGTCCCCTGATGCCAATCTATCAAAGCATCCCCGAAATATCTTTGCGCATTATTCGTCTTTGCCATCATTGTCGTTTCCATCGTCTTTGCCATCATTGTCGTTTCCATCGTCTTTGCCATCAGTTTTTTCCTTATCAGCTACACCCAAATTGGCGCTACTCTCATTTGAGAAGCTGTCTCGGTCTTCGGCGCATTTTATAATTTCTGAATCAGACAGGCTGGCATCAGGAACAAACGCTCTATCAAAGCACGCCGAGATTTCTTTAATGCGCGCATTATCGGATTCATCATTATTGCCATCAGTTTTTCCCTCATTATCTACATCCACATTGACATTATTCTCATTTGAGAAGCTCTTATGATCTTCGGCGCATTTTATAATTTCTGAATTAGACAGGCTGGCATCGGGTGCAGACGCTCTATCAAAGCACCCAGAGATCTCTTCACCATTTTCATTATTTTTATCTACTAGGTTTCCCAATTCATTTATTTCACTAGATGAAATATTGGTATTGTTTTTACCATCCAATGATTCAATGGGGGTTGCTGGAATGACGTAGGATGAGTTTGGGTTTTGCTGTAGAGAACTCATTGATGTTGAGGGGTTGTCTGCAGGTGGGGAGTTAGAGCCGGTGTTCGCAAATCCGTTGTCTGGGGAACTCATTGATGTTGAGGGGTTGTCTGCAGGTGGGGAGTTAGAGCCGGTGTTCGCAAATCCGTTGTCTGGGGAACTCATTGATGTTGAGGGTAAACTAGAAGTGTCAGCATTGGTGTTTTCAAATTCAGAATAGAACGGATTGTTTTTACTTAAAGAGTTAGCATTATCCATTGAGTTGGGAGTGGTGTTTTCAGGTTTGATGACGTTGGGAGTGGTGTTTTCAGGTTTG
>JBBJMN010000065.1:0-11461 GCA_037720485.1 Candidatus Nitrosocosmicus sp. | reverse complement strand
GAAATCCAACACTAAAATTCCCTATAGTACAGGTTTCGTTTAAACCCATTTAATCTAAAGAGACTTCATCTGACAGCTCAAACAAGACGGTTAACATGGTTTTGAAAGTGCATCTTTAAGATTATTTTTATTATCGGTTTTTGATGGGCAATGCATGTTTATGCAAAATTGCCACGGATATTTTTCATGGTGAGAATATTTTGACTGGATGATTGGCCATCTACACATACTGCAGGTTTTACCAGTGCGTTTTATTGTTCCTTTTTGTGGTAGTGGGGCAATTGCAGAGCAGCTATCAGATGAGTACAGAGAGCATCCGGCAAATCTTTTTTTTGTTTTGTTTGATTTTTTAACAATTAGGTTTCCTCTCTTACAGGAAGGGCAGGCGCCTAGTGTGACCGGTGGCTTATTCTTAGCTGTTACTACAGCATTGGTTGTTTTTACCGCACTTGTAATTTGTGTGCCTATTTCCTTTTGGTGTTCCTTGAGAATAACCATTGCCTCTTTTAATTTATTTTTCGAATGATCTAGAACAAGATCACTTTTAATTTCCCCTGATTCAATCTTATCTAACTGTTCCTCCATAGATCTAGTAAGATCTACGGATACTATGTTTGGTATGTATTTACGCATGGACTGTATTACCTCAAATCCAAGATCTGTTGGCTTAATCCCAGTGCTCAAAACAAGGTCATTTGTTTCTTTTTCCTTAGGAGGGACAACCGCATTAGTTATGTAATCTCTTTTAAAAAGCGTATTGATGATTTCGGATCTCGTGGCTTTAGTACCAATTCTTTCTTTTTCCATCTTCTCAAGCAGGCTAGAAGGATTGAACCTTGTTGGAGGTTGTGTTTGCTTTTCTATCAGGATTACATCAACATTCTTCAATGTGTCCCACTTTTGCAGCATTGATAGAATATATGGCATTTCAAAATTAGAAGTATTAGCATAGGGTTTGTAAAAATACATCCACCCCTCATACAACATGGTCTTTCCTTCAGCTTTGAAAATATAGCTGCCTTTAACTAAAATGGTAATTATCGTTTGTTGGGTTATGGAAGGATCCCCAAAAGTTGCAAAAAATCTTTTTGCTATCAAATCAAACAATTTAATTTCCCCATCTTCAAGTTTACCCTTTGGTTTTTGCCCTGTTGGATAAATTGCTGGATGGGCAGGATCACTTTTGCTGCCTTCATTTGCAGAAAGATGTTCTTTTGACAGCAGTCTCTTAGCCATATCCCCATAAGAATTATTATTGCCGCCATTTCCATTACTATTGCCGGTAAAATTAGAAGGAAAATTAATCCTTGAAAGATCCGAAATAATTTTAATATAATTAATAGAGCTTGGAAGCTTTTGGCTAGAAGTTCTTGGATAAGAAATCATTGCAGAGAGATACAGTTTCTCAGCAATAGATAGAGTATAACTCGGAGAGAATTTGAATATCCTATAGGCTTCCCTCTGAAGATCCCCTATATTGAAAGGATAAGGAGGCCTAAGCACAATCTTTTGAACTTTGATTTCAGAAATCACACCATCTTGGTTTTTGCAAGCATCAACTACCACAGTAGCTTTAGATAATGAGTCCAGTTTTTGTGGATAGTAATATGCATCAATTATATAGCCATCCTTTTCAAACTTACCCGCTATCGTCCAATACGGCACGGAAACATGGCTTCTTATCTCAAGTTCTTTATCGACCACGAAAGCAAGAGTTGGACCCTGTACTCTACCGATTGTTAAGTTGTGGTATATCTTACCACCGTTACTGTCCCTCAAAGACTGTGTAAGGGCCCTAGAGAGATTAACCCCGTAAATAAAATCAATCATATGACGAGATTTACCTGCATCAGCTAAGCGTGTAATTGGTTTTGACAGGTTGTCAAATGAGTTTCGTATTTCATCGTCTGTGAGAGTTGAAAACTTTGCCCTCAATGACTTTTCATATTTTTTATTGCACGCATATTCTAAAATATTGTAGCCTATTACCTCACCTTCCTGATCATAATCACAGGCATGAATGAAGATTGAAGCTTTTTTGGATAGCGTGGATATTGTTTTTATAATTCTTTCAATTTTTTCCGATAATGCATTAAAATTGGTTCCACTGTTTTTTTTTGAAAGTGGCCTCCATTTTATATCAAATACAGGATATAATCTACGATTCCCCCCTGCATCAACTAACCCATACAAATGACCCAACGCATAGCATATAACAAAGTGTTGGCCTTTTTTATCGGTTGCATAGAAAAAAGGTGATGGTACCCCTGTTGTTGTTGTTTTATTATCACCCATCTCATGTGTAGATATTTTTTTTAAACCAGAGGACCCTAGAGCCTGTGCTATTTTTTGTGCAGCAGCAGGTTTTTCACAAATCACTAATGCGAATGGCTCCTGTAAGGCAACGATGTCGCCTCTTGCACTCAAACCCATTAATTTATTCTCATATAGATAGCACAACTAATTAATTTTGTTCTTAACTAGCATAAAAGCAACAGAAAGGCCATTGTCATATTGTTTATATTTTATCAACATACATTGACATAAAATATTGTGGTAAAGAGAAAAAAACTTATTGACTCTAAACACGATAAAACAGTTAAAGTTTACACAAAAAATCATTTTAGAGTAGTTTTTTTGTGAAGTCAACTCGAAAATACTTTTGTTTTCTTTTATAATTTATAATGTTAGGTCATCTTGAAAGTTTTTTAATTCTGATTAATCATATCAAATGTATTTAAAATCTTGTCAAATGATACCCATGATAATGAAAATGAAAATGATTCTCAAGCATTTTTATCATCATCGTCATCGTCTGATCATTTGGATTCACCCTTAGTGGTTGATAAAATTCCAATAATATTTTCATCAAAACATCCAAAGTCAAAAGAAAAAACAGAGATTTGGTATGGAGAAAAGGCAGCTATGGATGGAATTACTCAGGCCATGTACAATGTTAAAAACAATGCAGATGTTTGTGGTGACTATCTTTCTCCATCCTTTTCAATTGGTGTCCAACAAATAAAAAATGGATACATTGATTTCAAAAGACGAGGTGTTAAAATCAGATTCATTACGGAAATTACAAAAGACAACATCAATTTTTGCAAAGATCTGATGCAATATGTCGAACTTAGGCACACTCCGGCAGTCAAAGGCAATATGGCAGTAAGTGAGACAGAGTATGTTGCCACTGCACAATTAGAAGGAGAAGCAAAACCGGTGACTCAGACTATTTATAGCAATGCCAAGGCCATAATTGAGCAGCATAAATATTTCTTTGAGAATCTATGGAGTATAGCAACACCTGCGGAACTAAAAATTACAGAAATCGAGGAAGGAACAGAGCCAATAAAAACAGGGATATTAGAAGACGATAAGGAAATATCCAAAAAAATCATAGAGCTAGCTAAAAACTCCAATGACATGAGTATTTGTTCTACAATAGGGGGAATGCAGTTAATCTATAACAGATTCTTTGAGGTGTATAAAGATGTCTTAAAAAGACATAGAGATAAAAAGCATAAAGGTATCAAATGGATTGTATCTATTAACAATAAGAAAGATATTGAACTGGTAAAAGTTTTTTTGAAAGAAGGAGCAAGGATACACCACGTAAACAGCGAGCCTCTTTTGAGTTTTGCATTAAGCGATAAGATGTTAAATTCCACCATCGAGAAGATGGAAAAAGGGATAAGAGTTTCCAGTCTTTTGACAAGTAATGATTCGCTATACCTTAATCATTATACTGAAATATTCAAAGAACTTTGGAAGACAGGAATTGACTCAAAGGATAGAATAAGGGATATTGAAGAAGGGCGATACATTAATGTCAAGATAATACTAAATCCAAAAAAATCAATTAAATTTGTTTCAGAACTAAACAAATCTGCTAAAAATGAGATATTGATAATATTATCATCTGAGTATGGGTTTTTACGTACTGAGAAAACAGGGGGTTTTAATTTATTAAATCAGATTGCACATACTGGGGTTAGGGTAAAAGTTCTAATTCCATCAGGTTTTACCAAAGAGGCGGAAATTAATCTAATAAAGTCAAAATATCATCACATAGAATTTAGAAGTTTACAATTTTCTTTGCAAATGGTGATAGGAATTACCATTATCGATAGAGAAAAAACAATGATTTTTGAGATAAAGGATGATACCAAAGACAATTTTCTACAAACTCTTGGTTTGGCAATATACATTGAAGGCAAATCTGCAGCCTTATCCTATGTATCCATATTTGAGAGTCTTTGGAAACAGACGGAGTTGTATGAGCAACTGCAAATCCATGACAGGATGCAAAAGGAGTTTATCAACACTGCGGCCCATGAGCTAAGGACGCCCATACAGCCAATACTAGGGCTTACACAAATTCTTAGAAGTAAAGCAAAGGATAAAGAACAAATGGAATTGCTTGATATTGTAATTAGAAACACAAAGAAATTAAGGGTTCTGGCTGAAAACATTTTAGACATATCAAAAATCGAGAGCAACTCCCTAAAGCTAAATAAACAAAACTTTAGTCTTGATATCTTAATATTGGATATTGTTAAAGAACTGGGAAATAAAATAGTGGATGAGAATAAAGAGATAAAATTTGAATACTCCAATTCAACTAAGGCATATACTTTGATATATGGAGATAAAAACAGAATAGGACAAGTAATATCCAACCTAATTGGCAATTCTATAAAATTTATCAACCAGAAAGAGGGAATCATATCCATAAGCAGTAGAAAAGAAAAAAAAGCGGGCGACGATAAAGGCACAGTTGTTGTCGTTGAAATAAAGGATACCGGTATTGGCATTGATCCAGAAATATTCCCCAAATTATTCACAAAGTTTGCAACAAAATCCTTTCAGGGCACTGGATTGGGATTGTACATTTGCAAAAACATTATTGAGGCTCATGGTGGGCAGATATGGGCCGAAAACAACACCAATGACAACAACAAGGATGGAAAAAAAGGCGCCACGTTTTCATTTAGTATGCCACTAAAAGACTAAATCAATGTGTTCATTTTGGCCCATACTCAAAAATATCGGCATATTGGTAATTTATTACATAACACATAGTTTCACACATATACAAGTAATTGTTCTAAAAACAAATCACAATTGCATCCAAACGTCCCTTTAAAAGTAATCAAATAAACTAAAAAAACGCCGGTGGCCATTTGACATTCAAGATATCCAAAAAAAATGAGGGGTTACTGTGGAGGTTTAGGACATTGCTATGTAAAATCAGTTGATTTGGTAGAGGATTTGCCAAAAAAGGCCTTTACATGAGGTCGGTAAAGATAGTACAATATTACTAGATTGATAGATATCCCAATTATTTGCCCCATTAATCCTGCGGCCACGGCACTGCCATCATTGGTAATTGATACGGTTAGTATTGAATTAGTAATTCCAGAGATTACTTGGACTGCAATGCTCAATATTGTCAGCACTATTGTGACTTTCCATGCCCATCCTTTACCTTTTAACAGACCATATGAAACAACTAAATAACCTATACCAATTATCAGAAGGGCTATCCCTGTTACTAGCAATATCATTCCAATAAAGGGGCCTACAGATTGAAAGTCATTAGAATTATTTGATACAGCAGTAGTAGCGGTAAAAGAAATCAACGCTCCAGAACCCATTAGGGCTAATCCCGAAATTAGTAGCAATATCCCCGATATTATAGCAAGAATTGCAATAATTGTTACGCCAATGGGTCTATTCTTTTTTGGTGTCAATAATGAAGAATGGTGATTTTTACTATTTAATAAAGTTAAATAGTGTGATTTCCTACAAAAAAATACTGTTCCCATATACTATTAAAATTTAATGTATTGATGTTCTATTAGGAATTAAAACTCATTCCAAAGAGCATTGGGTTTCAACCACCAAATAAAATTGACAATAATCAACCCTAACAAGATAATGCATCACTCCCTGCACCCCCCCATCCAAAAATTCCAACGGGGTTTGCTTAGAGTCATGAAATCAAATTTAACAAAAAAACCATCAGGACAAACAACATCGCCATTTAATTTAGAGATTGCCCATTGACAATATAATCACCCGAAGTTTTGCCTTGTTGCCTCGTTTGTGTTATTATATATTTATTTTGGAAATACTAATGCATGCCCCATTACAAAAAAAATTGAATGTGCAGATACAATAAATATTAGATGGTCAAGTCTTGCAGCACTAACAAGGTTTTGATGCCACTATAGCCAAGTTTTGTATTTCACATTTAAATGAACCACTTTGCGACTGTTATTTTGGACAATATTTTAATATTTATACAATTCTTATATAAGAACAGCCACAATACTACCATATTGTAGAAGATGTCCAATGATATTTCTCATGATAATAAAAATACCAGGGTTGTAAACAGTATGGGTGAGGCAATATCATATGGAGTAGAGCTTCTTCAGAATGTCAAAGAAAAAAGTGACCTTATGGTGGATGTAAACGGCCCTGCCTTTATTATAAAATATGACGTATACAAAGATAACTACAACAAAGCAAGGGGCAGAGGAGTAAAGGTAAGATGTGTTACGGAGGTTACAAAAGACAATATCCACCATTGTAAAGAATTCAGAAAGATAGTTGACGAATTGCGCCATCTAGAAGGACTTAAGGGATCCATAGTTGTAAGCGAATTAGAATTTATAGGAACAACATCCTGGAGGGAAAAACAGCTTTTAAGTCCAGTGATATATAGTAACGAAAAGGAATTTGTAGATCAGCACCAAAACATTTTTGACATAATTTGGAAAAAATCAAAACCCTATGTCCAAAGGATCACAGAAATTGAAGAAAGGACAGAACCAGAGATTATAGAAACTACCGATAACCCTCTATATGCTCAAACTAAAGTATTTGAACTTTTAGATTCCGCAAACAAAGAGATATTGATAATATTCTCCACCTCAAATGCATTTCGCAGGCAAGCCCGTGACGGTGCGGTTCAAAAACTAACAGAGATAATGGCCAAAAGGCCATGGATAGAAACCAAAATATTAATCCCCAAAGATTCAGAAATAGAAAGAATAGTCGCAGAATTGCCCAATTCAAACTTAAGTGTAAGGTTTATCGAGGCACTATCAAAAATATCTATTTTAATGGTGGATAGAAAATATTCTTTGGTTGCAGAGCTAAAGGATGACACAAAACAGTTGGTCACCGAAGCAATAGGGTTTGTGACATATTCCAATAGTGCACCGACAGTTTTATCATACGCCGCAATATTTGACAGCCTTTGGAAACAGACGGAGTTGTATGAGCAACTGCAAATCCATGACAGGATGCAAAAGGAGTTTATCAACACTGCGGCCCATGAGCTAAGGACGCCCATACAGCCAATACTTGGCATTACCGAACTAGTCAAAAAAGAGATAAAAGACGATAGACACAGGGAACTGCTTGAGGTTATAAGCAGAAACGCACGCAGACTAAAAAATTTATCTGAGGACATATTGGAGGCATCTAAAATCGAGAGCAATTCGCTTCACCTAAACAAAGAACATTTTAAAATCAAGGAACTGATAGTCGAGGTCATCAACAGTTATAGAAACAATACCGACTCCAAAAACATAAGATTTGAATATGCACTCGATAACGATAATATGGCCATACATGTAGATAGAAATGGTTTAAGCCGCGTAATCTCAAATCTGATTAGCAACTCCATCAAGTTTACCCATAAAGATGGGGGCATTATCTCAGTGTTTGTAGAAAGCAAAGAAATCAAAGAGGACAACAAGGAAGATAAAGAAGAAGCAGCAGTGGTGGTGGTAGTGGTTAGTGTAAAAGACATTGGTACGGGCATAGATAAAGAAATACTACCAAAACTGTTTGGAAAGTTTAATACCAAATCATTTCATGGTATGGGTCTGGGTCTTTTTATCTCAAAAAACATAATTAATGCACATGGCGGAAAAATAGGGGCAGAGAACAATCTTGACAATACAGGCGCAACTTTTTCTTTTAGGTTACCTCTATAGAAGATAAAGACTGCGAATCACTGTAATTTTTTACGTGCGCCGTTGTTCTGCAACGCCTTTAACTCTTCAGAGGAGTTTGCACAAGAGAGAGAATAGTTAGATAAGCAGGCAAAAACATTTTATGCAATTATAACTATGTTTTTTTACTGTATTAACAATTTTGCAGAAATTTCAAGATACGACACGGTAAGTGTTAGAATTGACCTCCATCTTATGGTGACAGGGCAACAATTACAATCGTGCCGGAACCAGGTAATACACAAAAGCCGTTTTATGTACTGATGACGGGCTAGGCATTCCAATTTGCCACACCAAAGCAACACAATGAAAGAGATGATGGGTGACGTTGTGTATTGAAAGAGGAAGTCATATGCGATGCATTACAAGCCGCCCAGATATCAACCACCCGCCATAAGACTAGAATTGCCACCCTATATTGCGGAGGATGAGCGACGAGACATTACATTACAATACAAAATTTAAAATCCCAATGCGAAATACCATCAATATTGGGGCCATATACTGTCTACATGACCGATAGGATATCCAAGCGAATTTCAACAATTTCAGACCAAACAGATCAACATTAACAAATTGATTAATTCACATGACTAAAACGAAAATGGCATATTGTTTATGATGCATAAAAAGAATCAAGAATTGAATTTTAATGTCTTAATCATCTGCTGCGCTACCGGTAAGGTATAAGGAACTTTTGATTCAGGTGTCTGAAATGTTAATTGGTATAGTCTGTCGTTTTTGATCACATAGGTCTGAATCTCAAATGACCCAACTCCATGAATCACATATGATAGTTCTTTTGCGGGCAAACCATCGACAGTTGTTGCATTGTTTTCAAGTATCTCAACACCCAAATTCCCATACATTGAGGATGGATCCTGCAATAACGCAATTTGACTTGAAACCAATCTATTCAAACTATTACGACCTACATCCATAGGTGTAATGCTAAACAGAGTGTTCTCCAAAGGACTGGCTGTCTCATCCACCGGCTTGAAGACAATGGCGGTAGTGGGTCCATAATACGGAAAGCTAGAGTTTTTGGGAGCTATTTCCCAAGCCGAAGGGTATTGAACCACAAATCTCCCCTGTGTGTCATTATAGGTTTTCAGAATATTTGATTGCGCCTTAGCCGATTGCCCTGCAAGGCTTAATGTTACTGCCAGTGTTATAGAAAGCACAATAACAATACAAACAACAATTGCGGATTTGACATACATTTTGTATATATACAGTCAATATTCTGCTTAATATTTAGATTTATTTTCAATCATAAAGGATACTGGACAACGTCGGTGCGTGTATGTATGATGAAACCCATAGAAATGGGTATTAACCAATCAAACGAGGGTAAAGAAGACAAATAAAAACTGGCCATATAGAAGGTAATGATGACAAACTTTGGTAATTGTCTAATAAATATAAAGACAATACAGAGCAAATAAACAATCTGTATGTTGTCATATTGTTTCTCAACCTAACTATATAACGACATCATGATTTCATTATCTAACAATCACCATATTGCAATCATATCGCGAATATGCATTAATCTTCATGACAACAAATTCCCAACATCATGGCAATGTGTTCGCATCCACAGTTAGAACCATCAGAACAATTAGTCCCTACAATAACGCAAACAGAATTTAAAAAGTTATGGATCAGATTTGTAGTTTGTGTATTTATAAGATTCAATTTGGTTCATAAAAGCATACATGATACAGCATAACGGTGGCGTAATTGAAAACGTCTTGATACTCCAAGGCGGTGGTTCTTTGGGTGCTTTTGGATGTGGAGTATACAAGGCGGTTGTAAGAAACAATATACACTTGGATATTGTTGCAGGGACATCCATTGGAGGCATAAATGCGGCAATCATAGCCGGAAGCAAAGATAAGGAGCATACGCAAGAACTTTTGGAGAACTTTTGGCTGGAGCTATCTGAAAGTTACACAGATTTAGATAATTCCCCCATGTACTCATATTGGCCCAAACTCATAGGGCAACAACTGCACATCTATCTTTTTCCCTATAACTCACCCAAATTAGATTCAACAGAAAGCTATTTCAATACAAGAAAAGAGCAGGGTGTGAAAATAAAGCAAACCAAATCATTTTACAGCTCTGCAATCTTTGGGAATGAAAAAATGTTTAAACCCAGGTGGTCAACAGAATTTGCTTTCAAAGACCCAGAATACTTCATACCCCAAAGATGGACCTATATGTATGACCATTCACCATTAGTAAAAACTTTAGAAAAATACATTGATTATGACAAATTAAAACCAGGCGGAAACCAAAACACTCGTTTAATCCTAACTGCAGTAAATGTTTTAAACGCACAAGCTTTGACATTTGACAGTTTTAAGCAACAAATAGGCCCCAAGCACATACTTGCAACTTCGGCTTATCCACTGTATAACTTCCCTTGGGTAGAAGTAGAGGAAGGCGTGTATGCATGGGATGGAGGCTTGCTGAGTAACACTCCATTGAGGGAGGTTTTAGACGCGTCACCAATAAATGATAAAAGAATAGACATCATTGAGAACTATCCAAAAAACATTGACAGCCTTCCAAAGAACTTACCAGAGGTTCATCACAGAGCAAGGGACATCATATTTTCAGACAAGACGGAAAACAACATTACAATGTCAAAAGTAATTACAAGGTATCTAGAGTACATTGAAGAGCTTTACAAAATAGTAGAAGGCAATGTTGACAAGTTACAGATACATGAAAAACAGATCAAAAGGATACGCCGAAAGTACAAGAAATACAAACAAGAGCACGGTGCAGAAATAAAAGAGATCTACTACATAACACGAGATGAGCCATTTCCCCATATATACGAAAATGCCGATTTTTCGCCTAAAACAATTAAAGAGTCAATCAAGGAAGGTGAAAACAAGGCAAATCAATCCATACAAAATAAAAGAAACAACAAGAGGTAAAGAAAAAAGAAAAGAACATGCTGCATTATGATATTTGATAATTTTTTTTCCAATATGATTTAATGTTTAATAATTTCAGTAGTTCATTTAGTAAAACATCCCTTTTAGAATTGTTTTTTTTTTATTCTAATGTACAACGAAAAACAAATGTAACAATATGTTTTTCTTTTACTGTTTTGTTGTTGACGTTGTTGTTACGGTGTTTGAGTTTGTTTTAATGGCGACATTATCAGTATCTTCATTATTGTTGTCCAGGTTGTTTTTGTTGTAGTTTGCAACAGATTCTTCAATTGACGCTGCTAACTCTCTTGAACTTTGCTCAAAGGTTTTTGCCGCGTTAGAAGCCAGGTTTGACAGGTGTTTTGAGTTGTCCTTTGCCTGCTGTAATGTTGACTTCATGGAGTCAAGGTTTGAGAAGACAAAGCAGTTTGCAAGTCTTATTGCTGAAACGGCGTTGTCTGCAAAGTT
>JBBJMN010000064.1:0-11588 GCA_037720485.1 Candidatus Nitrosocosmicus sp. | reverse complement strand
CATCCGGTCAGGGCAACAGCACCGGCGCCTCACCGGCAGCGGCGGCGGCCAACAACGCCACATCCGGTCAGGGCAACAGCACCGGCGCCTCACCGGCAGCGGCGGCGGCCAACAACGCCACATCCGGTCAGGGCAACAGCACCGGCGCCTCACCGGCAGCGGCGGCGGCCAACAATGGAAGTCAAATAACAAGTAACGTGTCTCAGGGAACTAATAATACCAGCGCAACTAACAAAAGCATAAACTCATCCGTTAACAGTGAAGCCCAAACATCTTCACCACCGGCTTTTCCATGGTTCGATGAGTTTTTTAAATATTTTGGAGCAAAATAAACATCCTTTTATTATTTAGAGGTTTAAATAATGAGTAACGAAAAAAATACAATTAGTTTCACTGAATTTGAAAAAATCAACCTTCAAGTTGGTAAAATAATAAATGCAGAAAAGTTGAAGGGATATAACAAACTCCTAAAGATTTTAGTAGACATGGGCAACGAAAAAAGAGAGATAATGTCAGGGATAGCAAAACATTATTCCCCTGAGGAATTGATTAACAAATTTGTAATAGTTTGCACCAATTTAGAGCCCAAGAAATTCGGAGAAAACACATCTCATGGAATGATATTAGCTGCGGAAAAAGATGATAAACCGATTTTATTAACAGTGGACGAAGAAGTAGAACCCGGGTCACATGTAATGTAAATAAACATTGAAAAGTTAATCATGTTCTTTACCCAGCTAAACCATATTTTGACAGAATCCATCTATCTTGCTCGCTCTTCATTTTTTTAATTCATGATATTTTTTGTTCCATTTTATGCACGCATATAAATGTCCTAGTCATGTAATTATCAAGACGGAAGAGAGAAGACCATCATCACTGCGTCAGGCATTTTTGGCAAAACTAAACCAATTCTGATTCAATATCCAACAAGGTTGAAAACAAAGGGATTGAAAATGAAATGAGATTTAACGACAAAAGCACTGCAAAAGTCGCCAAAATTAATGCAGTAAAGATAGACCATTCACGGCTTTTGATTTTCACAATTTCCCAATAAAGTCATCCAAATGTTTTGACAAACCACGTCCTTCAGTAATTTGCCATCTTTCTAGTCGAGATTACCACCATCATCATAATCAAAGATTAGATATAATACAGGTAAAACTTAAAGGACTAACAAGGTTGGTATTTGGGCTGAATAAATCACCTAATACACATAGAATATAAAATATGTTGTAAATAGATAAGGTAACAATTGGATATTGAAGTCATAAAGATTCACGATTTATTGGTTAAGAAAAAAATAAAAAGGATAGTTTTCATCCCATCAAAAACTGTAATATGGGAAATAAAAAGTAATAACAATAATAATGTATATTGGATCGATTTTGTAAAAAAATATTGCTCCTGCAAGGGTTTCTATTACAATAATAAAAACAGAAAATGCTATCACATCAGGGCCGTTGATGAAGCAATTACCCAAAATGGGTATGAAATTGAGTTTTTGCAAGACAGTGAATTGAACAATTATTTAGACTACCTAATAGACAATCTGCTAGATAACAATATATAAAATACATTTAATTTCAAATATCAAATAATAGAAATGATAGGGTCCCATGTTTGAATATGAAAATGCTCTAATTATTGGAACAGGTGGAAGAGAACACGCTTTAGGCTGGAAGATCTCAAAAAGCAAAAACGTAAAGAAAATTTTTCATGCCAGTGGAAATGGAGGAACCCACAATAATGTTCAGATATTGCCAAACGAAATTGAAAAATTGTTAAAGTTTGCAAAAGATAAAAAATGCTTTACAATAGTGGGGCCGGAAATACCCTTGTCATTAGGAATAGTGGACCTGTTTAACCTTGAAGAAGTCCCCATCTTTGGCCCCACAAAAAATGCATCCATGCTGGAAACAAGTAAGAAATATTCAAAGAATTTTATGGAACAAAACCTTGTCCCGACCTCGGAATTTCAAACATTCAATGATGGGGCAAAAGCTATAGATTACATTCACAAAATAGATTATGATGCAGTCATAAAAGCAGATGGGCTAGCCTCCGGAAAAGGTGTTTTTGTAACCAATAACAAACAGGAAGCGGTTGCAGCAATAGACTTGCTGTTGAATTCAAAAAAGTTTGGCGATTCGTCCCAAAACATTATCATAGAAAAAAGAATTTTTGGGGAAGAAGTTTCAATTATTGCAATTTGTGATGGAAAATCATTTTTGATTTTAGAGCCATGCAGAGATCATAAAAGGGCATTTGACAATAATACAGGTCCAAATACTGGCGGGATGGGAAGTTTTAGTCCAGTAACTGATATCAAAGAGGAAGAAATCCATCAGATCTCTAAAAAAGTTTTTGAGCCTACAATCAGGGGTTTGATAAATAAAGGAAATCCTTTTAGGGGATTTCTTTATGCAGGATTGATAATCGAAAAGGAAACAAGAAAACCATATGTTTTGGAGTTTAATGTAAGAATGGGTGACCCGGAATGTCAACCTCTGATGATGAGAATGGAATCAGATCTCTTTGAATATATGGAATCAGCTGAACAACAATCAATTGATTCGGTGAAACCCATAGAATGGAAAAAAAAGCATTCTGTCTGCGTCGTCATGGCTTCAAAAGGATATCCAGACAGTTTTGAGAAAGGGCACACGATAAAAGGAATAAACAAGGTTGACAGGGAGGATTTAATGTTATTTCATTCAGGAACAGAAATAAACTCCTTGAAAGAGGTCATAACAAATGGTGGGCGCGTACTTGGGGTCACTTCAATAGGCAACACACTAGAAGAAGCAATCACAAAATCCTACACTAACGTCGAAAAGATAAAATGGGGAAATAACCAACAATTCTACAGGACAGACATAGCCCAATAGGCGCTGTTTACATAATCAAGTCAGAACAATTTCTTTATTTGTAACCAAAACATCCAATTTAAAATCATGAGGCTCGTAAGAAATAGAATCAGAAATTATTTGGAATTCATACCCAAGCCCAATCGCAGTGATATTGTTTTTTTGAGAATGTTCTAAAAACCCATCATAATACCCCTTACCATAACCTACCCTATAGCCAAGTCTATCAAAAACTATACCAGGTGTGATTATTGTATCCACCATTACCTCGTATTCACCATTCACTTTTGATTGCGGCTCCTTTATGTTGTATTTACCAGTCTTTAATTCGTTCAAATTGGTAATTGGACAAAAGGTTATTTTTCCATCCTGTATTAGAGGCAGGCAAACTTTCTTTTTCAAGGATAAAGATTTTCCAATAATTCTAAATGTCTGCACCTCATTTAAAATGGGATAATAAACACCTATAATTTTGCTTTTTGAGAAAAAAAACGAATGTAATAGGTTTTCTTGTGCGAACCAGCTCTTAATAAAAACATCATAGGAAGAAAGGTTTTTCCGCAGTGTCAAAAACTTTGTCCTTAGATGTTCCTTATTCCCATTCATTTGTTAAATGAGTTTATGATTTTAGCTGCCTGAACGGTATTCCTCAAAAGCATTGCTATGGTCATGGGTCCTACACCTCCGGGGACAGGAGTTATGTATGACGCTTTTTCTTTAACATCATCAAAATCTACATCTCCCAATAGTTTGCCATTAACTCTGCTTGTTCCTATATCAACAATTATAGAGTTGTCTTTTACCATGTTTTTCGTTAATATGAATTTATTTCTATTGCCTACCGCAGTGATAACGATATCAGAATGTTGCAAATGTTTGTCTAGGTTTTTTGTATGAGAATGGCAAATAATAACCGTTGAATTTCTATCCAATAATAAGGAAGACAAGGGTTTACCCACCAAGTTACTTCTGTTTATAATTGAAACAATGGCACCATCCAAATCGATGTTGTAATAGTCAATTAATGAAATCACTCCCAATGGAGTGCATGGTATTAGTTTTGATTTGTTGTTCAATAACAAACCAGAGTTTAAGGATGTTAATCCATCCACATCCTTATTTGGGTCAACAAGGTTCAATATCACAAATTTATCCAAATGTTTTTGCAAAGGCAACTGAATCAATATTCCATGGACATCCTTGTCTTTGTTTAGTTTGTCTATCAGACCTGACAAGTCATTATGGCTTATGTTTTCGTTTAATCTATAATCAAGAGTCTTGATTCCAACGGATTTTGCAGTTTTTTGTTTATTGTTTATATAGGAAATTGAGGCAGGATCGTTTCCAACAAGTATAGTCGCTAAACATGGATAGATATTACTTTCATTTAGTTTTAGTATTTCACCTGCTAGTTCGTTTTTAATAGATTGAGAAACTAAAAGTCCATCTAATATTTTGGCTGTCAATATTTTATCAGAATATTAAATTGAATGTTATTTTAATTTTTAAAACTAAAATATAATGATTTGTTTTTGAAAAACAAAAACTATTGGAAGGCTCCGTTATTTTGCTTTGATTTGAGGCGACTCCGGCATTTGTTGCAATTTATTTAGGGCAACCTCTGCAGCTTTTCTACCCGAATACAACATCGAACCAAAAGTCGGACCCATCCTAGGCAATCCGAATGTTTCGGTTACAGACATGCCAGCGGCAATCAGACCGGGGTAAACCTCCCCAGTATAATTTACAACAGCATCCTCACCACTTTCTACCCACATTGGATTCATGCCCTTCCATTCCACCAATCCCCTCTCCATCAATCTTTTAACAGCCACCGAGTCATGCCCAGTTGCATCAATAACTATTTTACTTTCAAACGCCACGGGATCAACACAGGTAATATTTCTAGGCAATGCGGAAACAGGCATCCAGTTTACCACAACCCCTCCAACCCTCTTGTTTTTTAATACAAGGTCATCGAATTTTGTCAATTGCAGGAATCTTACACCAGCATCACAAGCGGATGATATGAGTTTAGAGCAGGCGTTAGGCCCCCATGTTGCATAAAGATTTTCATTAACTTTTCTGTATGGGACCCCTAATTCGTCCCACAACTTTTGCGCTGGTGCCCTAACAGTTACAGGATTCATCATGTATCCTCCAACCCAATATCCACCACCAAGATAATTATTTTGTTCAACAATCAAAGTTTTAACACCTTGTTTGGCCAGGTCTCTTCCTGCAAACAACCCTGCAGGACCAGCACCCAATATAATAACATCAGAATCAGTATATTCCTGAATAGTTTCAAAAAACATAGATGCTATTGAGCGAGTGATTTCCTTCTCACTTACATCAGCAAAGATTTTCTTTTCCATAGTTAAATTTCAGATATGTGATATTAATACATTTTTGGAAAATTAAAGAATAAATTACCAAAACAACAATAAATCAAAAGAATGAATAAAAAAACAGAATCTGCATTTTATGCTTTGTTATTCATCAATGTTTTGTCAATTCTTTATATGTTATATCCAACCATATTTCCAGCCATCACTAGCGTAAGTGCCCAGCATCATGGAGCACCGCCACCTTTAGCAACCCTAGGAGACAGAAACATCAAAATGAGTTTTATTGTTGAACCAACCGTTATGAGTTCATCTCAGGATGCTCAAATAAAAATGTCATTGACAGATGAAAAAACCGGAGAAAAGATACAGCATGTTACATACAGGGTAACATTAAGCAAAAACGAGCAAGTCAAAATATCTGATTTTTTTCATTCGCATTTGGGCGATCTCACAATTGTGTCTAAAAACACAAATTCTCCAGATATAAGTGTAGAAGGCACTTTTGACGTTTTAACCAATGCAGTCACTTCCGATCCATCAGGAACCATAGGAATTGTGGGTCCAACCTTTTCAGAGGCGGGCCTGTACAAAGCAGATATAGAAATAATCACAATAGATAATGACAAAACAGATTTACCAAACCCCCTAAAATATCACTTTGACATCAATGTAAAAAAATAAAGAATTCATCTGTCTCTTTTTCGTTTTATTAAATAAATTATAGCTACAATGCCAATGCATAAAATCAATATAGCAAAAAAGATAGGGAAAAAATCAGACAATGCATTAGAAAGGGAGATCCACGAGTTACCAAAGGCATAGCCCAAAAATACAAGCAAAGTGCTCCATACTAAGGATCCCGCAAAAGTAAATATGATAAAATTTGTAAAGTTCATTTTTGCAATACCTGCAGGAATACTAATAATTTCGCGTATACCTGGCGCTAGTCTCCCCAAAAACACGGCATAAACGCCATAATGCTCAAACCAATCTTCAGATTTTTTTATCTTGTTTTCATTAACTAAAAGATATTTACCTATTTTCAATATTGCAACCCTTCCAAACCTATAAGACAAAAAATATATCAAAACAGCCCCAATAGTTGAGCCTAAAGCACCTGAAAAAGCCATAAGAAAAATCTGAAAATAACTGTAACTAGATTTGAAGGAAACAAAACCGGCCAATGGAAAAATTATTTCACTAGGTATAGGTGGGAAAATGGTTTCAACAAAAGCAGCAATAAATATCCCCAAATAGCTGAATGAAGAGATTAATGAAATTATAGACTCTACAACATCCACCATTTGTTTGGTAAAAGGCAAACACAATTAATTAGTTTTTGGTTTGTCAAGAGCTTGGAAATAAAACTAATAAATTGTTAATGTTTTAATAGACCAATGGATGAAAAAAAATGTGCGCTATGTAACAATGTACTGCCAAATAACCCATTAACTAGTTTATGCAGCGACTGTCTAACACATTCAGATTGTTGTATAGGACTAGAAAAGATTGACGATTTATGATAACCATTATGTAAGTTCCACTATTTTTAAAGTATCCGTCAAAGTTATTATCCCAACCACAGTACCCTTTTCACCAACCAAAACGCACTTGGCAAACCTCACCAAAGAAATGAGTGCCTTTGCGGGGGTTGAGGCGTCAACTAAAGGGGGAGGAGGCTCCATGACAGACACTATCCGTATCAAATAAATATCTTTACCACTGTGTTCTACCATTATTTTAGCAAGGTTATCTTCTGTCAATATGCCCACGAGTCGGCCACCATTAAATACAGGCAGCTGACTTATGCTATGATCTCTCATCTTGTGGATCGCTATACTTAATGATTCCTCGCTTTGGATAGTTATGAGGTTCTTGTTACATATATCCCCTGCTTTGATTGACATGTTACTTTCCATAGATAATAATATTTCAAAAATCCTTTTAGCAGTATCATAACTCGGCTTACATCTTCCGGATTCGATTTGGTTGATCATGGAAGTACTTACTCCACACAGTAATGCCAATTTCCTTTGGGTAACGCCTAGTTTTAGACGGGCTTGTTTTATATAGTCTAACCGAGGCAACATTATGGTTTAATCTTTATTATCTATATCATAATTTAATATTTTGTGCGTAGTAAATTGTTTAGGCTGTGACATACACTTTGGCAAAAAAAAGTTTTTTCTGTTTGGTTTAGAAAGTTTTTGGAATCTAATGCGACGGCCGGGATTTGAACCCGGGTTACCAGATTGGCAATCTGATGTCCTAGACCAAACTGGACGACCGTCGCTACGACAATTTTAGTAATAATAATGGTTATTTTAAGTATGTGTTTATAAAAACTACAAAGACAAACATATGGAATTGGATTTACAAATCTATTTCATGGGTTGGTTCCAATATTTTTTCTGTACCTGTGGGTTTTTTCATAACATTGTACTCTTCAAACAAAAGGTCCAAAGTATCCTTTTTTACAAAAAATTCTTTTTCAATAAATTCGGTATCCTGATTATCATTATATTCTCTAATTAATACTTTAAAAACACTCTTTTTTATTTCTCTAACTAGAAAATCGGCATTTTCACCTTCATAATTAAAATAAACCACATATTCAGATATAGGTACTTCCAATTTCCCCTAAATAAGGTCAAAAATTAACCAATATTAGTGTATCAAAAACCAAATAAAAAAACATATAATATAGGTTTAGATTTAGGCTCAATATTCATCATTTCAATTAAAAATTTTTCGAAATTTTAAATACCTAATAGAAGTAATAAGCATATGCATAAAAAATATGCTGAGAAGCCCCCAATGGTATTGATAAGCGGTTCTTGTCAAAATTTTCACATAGAAAGAGACATAATCATGGATTTCATAGGGGAACTCGAATGGGGAGCACATTATCAATCAAAATGCGAATGCTCACCAGATGGAAAAAAAGTCATGGGATGGGATTTTTTTAACATTTACATTGAAAAGGAATTTATAGATGAACTAACACAAATTCATCCAAAGATACTAAAGGAAGAAGGAACAGCAGTCGAACAGCAATTTGTGTTATGGTTAGAAAACCAATTCAAAAAAAGGAAAAGAAACTACTACTTAAAATTAATTGAAATCCCTTTTGAAACTTCAAAAGGATTTAGGCTAAATCCTGAAAACTACCGAACAGAAGAAACTTTAGAGGATTTAAGGTAATTACATACAAATACATATTATAATTATTTCACTTTACTCATAACAATAAATAGATAAATATCACATAATAAATTGAAAACAATCATAATTTCCCATGAATCAGATGTAGATGGGATTTTTTCCGCATCAATTGCTTTAATGAGGTTTCCCCAAGCCAAAACATTTTTTACTAGCTATGGTAAGGAGAATTTCATAAGAATTTCCGAGGTTTTATACAGAGAAATAATTACAACACAAGAAAGAGGACAAGTGATAATTTCGGATTTGGGATTAAATGATGATATGATTGATCTTTTTAAGGAGATATTCATATTTTTAAAATCCAATCTATGGTCAATAACATGGATCGATCACCATCCCTGGTCTGAGAGGGCAATTAGTTCAGCTATTGAAGGTGCGTCAGTTCAACTGGTTTTAGATAAAACAGAAAAACAGTGCGCATCTGATTTGATGTATAACGCATATTTAAAGGGCAATTCGGTTGCAGAGTGGTTATCAAAAATAGCCCATACAGCAGATTTTTTTACTAAGGATCTAGAAATCCCACCATTACCTGAGTTAATTATTTTTTACAAAACTTTCCCCGACTTTTATCACAGAATTTCAGAATTAGCAAAAAAAATCTCAAGAGGAACTTTATGGGACACAGAAATGCAAAAAGACTACTATCAATATTCAAAACTAAGGGATCAAGCAAAAGAGACCATATTTGACAAAATTAAAACAATTGAATCGGAAAACGGGGTCAAAATAAGCATAGTGCCTACGTCCCCATATTTGCAGATAAGCCTCTTTTCGGAAGAGGTTTTTAAAAAAACACAAGCTGATGTTGCATTCTACTACAATCACGAAGGCAAAATAAGCATTAGAAGGAATAACGAAATAATACAATGTGACAAAATTGCAAAGCAGCTATTGGAAGGTGGAGGTCATAGATTTGCAGCAGGCGGAAAGTTAAGATCAAATCCGGAGGAAATAGACAAGATAATAATGGAAATAAAAGACGCGGTTAATAATGCTACAACTTTAACATCCAGTTAGAGTCTTTAAATATTTTTGAAAACTAATAAAATTATTTTTGGAACTATTGAGTTAGAGACACCTCAATATATACATCTTCAGGGATCTTTAATCGCATTAATTGTCTTATTGATCTATCATCTGCACCCAAATCTATAACACGTCGATGTACACGTAGTTCATATTTGTCCCAGGTATTTGTGCCTTGTCCATTTGGCGCTTTTCGAGTGGTAATATGCATTTTCTTTGTAGGTAAAGGATGGGGTCCTTTTAGTTTTATGCCATTTTTTTCTCCAATATCTTTTATTTCAGAACACACATTCTCCAAAGTTAAAAGATTTGTACTTGTTAATTTTATTCTAGCTTCTTGGGGCATGTATCTTCACACTTTTACTTTTTGTTTGCATCGTACTTTTCTGTTATACTTTTAACTATTCCGGCGGCAATAGTTGTTCCCATATCCCTTAGAGCAAATCTCCCTATTTCTGGAAATTCTTTAAAGGTTTCAATAGCCAAGGGTCTGACTGGCTTTATACGCACTATGGCGGCATCGCCTGTTTTTAAGAACTTTGGTTTTTCTTCGGTTATTCCACCAGTTTTAGGATCTATTTTTGCAACAAATTCTGATAAAGTAGCAGCTACCTGAGCCGTATGTGCATGTAAAACAGGAGTATAGCCTGGAGCCATTGCAGTCGGATGATGAATTACAATTATTTGGGCTTCAAATTCTTTTGCAACACTCGGGGGGTTATCAACATTCCCAATTACATCACCTCTATGAATAAGTTTTTTGTCTACACCTCTCAAGTTAAATCCGATATTATCACCGGCTTCAGCAGAGTCCATTTGGGTGTGGTGTGTTTCTATAGACTTCACCTCGCCAGACACGCTTGCAGGCATTACTATAACTTTTTGATTAGACTTTATCGTACCTGTTTCAACACGTCCTACAGGAACTGTGCCTACTCCAGTAATAGAATATACATCCTGAATAGGTATGCGCAATGGTTTGTTGATTGGTTTTTCAGGTGCCGTAAATGAATCTAACGCTTCAGCTAATGTGGCTCCTTTGTACCAAGGCATATTTGGTGATTTTTTTACGAGATTATCACCTTTCCAGGCGGAAACAGGAATAAAACCCACTTTAGATGTATTGTATCCAACCATTTTTAGCATTTTTTCCACTATTCCCTTAACCTCATTATACCGTGCCTCAGTATAACCGGCATCATCCATTTTATTTAGTGCGACAACAATTTGACCTACACCAAGGGTTCTGGAAAGAAAGGCATGCTCTCTAGCTTGGCCACCCGGTTCAGTTGCAGCCTCCGTCTCTCCGGGCTTGACTGATACCACCAAAATAGCCGCATCTGCCTCAGAAGCCCCCGTAATCATATTCTTAATAAAATCTCTATGGCCAGGAGCATCAATTAGGGTATAAAAGAATTTGTTAGTTTCAAACTTTTGAAAAGCTAAATCAATGGTAATACCCCTCTCTCGCTCATCTTTTATGCTGTCCAATACCCAGGCATATTTGAAAGTGTCACCTTTGCCTGTAGCTTCAGATTCTTTTGCAAATGAATCAATAGTTCTTTGATCAATAACACCTAGATCGACCAATAAATGACCAACAGTGGTTGATTTACCATTATCGACATGACCAGTAACCACCAAATTCAAGTGTGGCTTTTTACTTGCACTCATAATTGATAAAAATCATTGAGGGGTTTATTTGTATTTCGTTATCTTATTTTTAATAACGGTTTTGAAAATACAAATTCAATAAATGAATAATGATGTTTTTTTAGACCCTGTTGTAAATATCTTTTAGGCGCACTATATCACCTTCATCAAAATCGCCTGTAGATATTTCCAAAATAATTGATGGGTATTCCAAGTTTATCATTCTGTGTTTTGAGCCCCTGCTTATGTAGAAAGAATCATTTTCTGTAAGCCCATATTCATTGTCATTGACATGGATTTTAATTGTGCCCTTAATCACTTTCCACCACTCATCACGTTTGCTATGATACTGCAAACTTGTTTGTGAATTTGGCTTAAGATATAAAATTTTAACAGTACATTTCCCGTTTTCAATATATCTTTAGAATTTTCCCAATGGCCTATCTTCTACATAAAAATC
>JBBJMN010000063.1:0-11645 GCA_037720485.1 Candidatus Nitrosocosmicus sp. | reverse complement strand
ATTCACACCTGGAGGTCCCACTTCACCCTGAGTGCCATTCACACCTGGAGGTCCCACTTCACCCTGAGTGCCATTCACACCTGGAGGTCCCACTTCACCCTGAGTGCCATTCACACCTGGAGGTCCCACTTCACCCTGAGTGCCATTCACACCTGGAGGTCCCGCTGGCCCTGGAGGTCCCACTTCACCCTGAGTGGCGTTTACGTCTGCTTGTACATCGGTGTCGTTATTTTGAATGGTTGGGTTATCAAATTGGGCTATGGCAAATAGATTGCTACTGTCAATTGAAGTGAACATTATTGTAATACTCATCAAAACAGTAAAAATAAGTTTCATTTATTTTCATTTACAAAATGCTTATATTTATAACTTGTGAATATAATTGACAGATAGAGCCAATATATAACAATAACGCGTTATACTGGATTAGTGTGTTTGTGATTAATAGGTGTACTATATGGATGATGATAATTTTATGTTTTCCATGAAATAAAAGTATGACTAGATAAAGCGAGTTATCTTTATTATAATGTGATACGAATAAATATTTTTGACATTAATACAAATGCGTATGCCATGCCTCACATTATAATTGAAGGCAAGAAAATTAACTTTGAATCCATACATAGTTATTTTACTAAAAAGAAGGACGATACAACCGACTCGTTATAAATTTTGAGGATTCATTTCTGAGCCAACCAAAAGATTTAATTTTAATAAGAACAATGGTTATTGAAAATAACATCAATCAAAAATATTATATTCAATTGATGAAAAAAGACAATCGAGTAACAGTAAGGTCGGACCCAACAACAGATCCGTCAGATAAAAACAACGGCATTAAAATGTCTATAGCAATGGTTGCTAAGATGATTCTATCAACTCATAAAGAACCTGATGACCTGAGAATAACTAAAACCAACCTTGCCGGATTTATCTAATTAAATAAATGAGTGCATAAATTAAAACTACTAAACCATTAACATATGTCGTATAAGGAAAAAAGTTGGTAAATGAAAAAGACTACTGCAAAAGCATCCTTTAGACAATAAATAATCTTTATCAAAAGACATTATACTGCCTGTTTTTAATTTTGGGTCAAAAAGTTAAATTAAATTATATATGGGGAACAAAAGTAAAATAAAATTCTATGGTAAAAAATTGCATACAATACAAAATGAATCCCGTAAAAATAGATAACAATGTCTGGGCAAACATTTCCTAACAATCCATTTACGCAATTGATGTCGCATTTATAGGATTTTAAACTTTTGTAATACAATTTAAATGACGCTTGTGATAGATAAAAGCCGATATCAACACATAGTATTTGTTATGGTATCAATACGTTATCCACTTTTATATAGATTGTGTCATTAAGATGTTACTAATAGAATAAATCAAAGATATTGGAGTGATAAAGATATCTGGTAAAAATTAGCATTTTGTATTTTATTTTGCAATGATATTACCACATGGTACAATGGGCTCAATTCCCGGCATTTTTTCAAATATCAAAATCAACTTTATGTCTCCTTTTATATTATCCAATGCCTTTTTTCTTTATGGTGCCTATATCGGATGGAATTCCCAAGAAAATAAGGAAAACGGAGATACTCTATGATATAGAAAACTCACTACTACAGGGAGTTAGGTTTATGCAAAATGCAAAAAAAATTGACGTAGCCGGTGATAAATCAGGGCCTTCGGTGTTTATAGAAAATGATATTTACAAAATAAATTTAATTGAGGCAAGAGAGAGGGGAGCAAAACTTCGTTATATTACTGATATAACTAAAGATAATTTGCACTATTGTAAAGAAATGTTATGCATAGCAAATGAAATGAGGCATTTTGAAGGGTTTTCAGGTGGGTTAGCTGTAAGTGATTCGGAATATATGGGCACAACGGTATTGAGGGAAAAACAACATTCGATATTCCTAATTTATAGTAATGAGATAGAACTTGTGGAGCAACAACAGATTATTTTCATATTTTGTCATCGCTTTCATTAAACTCATTGAGTTGTTTTGGTTTTATTACTGTTTGATGGATGCCTTTATCAGTAAAGCGAACATTAACCACTTATCATTGATCCAGCAATGGCAACCAAAGCTACACTAAGATGTGTAATTGCCGCATTTGTCTTATCTATGCAGCACTGTCATCTAGGGCATGCAAACCCGCATTTCACGGTGTAATCCGCATATTATTATAGATGTGGATTATCCTTTGAATACCATTTGCTCATAGGTTTTGGCAACGTTAGTCAGGACACGTTTAAGGGTATCATATGCTGCTCTTTCTCTCAACGTTCAAATCTGGTTTGAGGTGAATAATGCGTTTTGTAACGTTTCAGTGTACCTTTGCCATTCAAGATGACTGTCAAAAGCCCTCTAATTAAAAAAATTGAAATAGTATATCTTATTATAGTATGTTAATGACTCTTATGGTAAAATGCAAGCAATGTGATTTTGAACACATTTCAAACTTATATAGAAAGGAAGAACATACTTTTCACAAACATTTTTCTAATAATGAAAGCTGTCCAAACTGTGGACATGTGTCCAAATGCAATACGTTGGATTATAATTTTAAGTCAACCTTAAAATGACATTCTATTGGAATCGCATAGGACACATCTAATGGCGACTGCCAACAGGCAAAGGTAATTATCAGCTGTATGATTATCTTTGTAGACAACAATAAAAGTATCGAATAATAAAAAAGAAATTTATAAAGATTTTTTGGCTATTTGAAAACCACTTGTAATATTTTTTACCTTTTAACCATTGATTCTTCTTGCATGCTCTTTTGCGCCCGTAAAATCAATCATTACACAGGGCTGCTATCAAACCTCCCAGGTGTTATGTAGGGGAGGGATTATTGCGGTAAATCCGGGTCCACCTTCAATTGTTGTTGAAATATTAATAGTAGAAACTTTTCAATAATGGTTTATACATGTTGTTTAAATTTCGCTAACAAACCTTAAGTTGTTGATTAATGCTAAAAAAATATTGATATTCTGCAACCGTTCATATTTTTTACAGAATTACCTAAATTAATAATTATTTTTTAGAGGTGGTATAAAATAAAAAGTTAATCAAGTATTTGTACTTTCTAAATGTTTTGTATGATTCAAAAATCATTAACATCGATGCTATTGTTAGGGATATTTACAATAACATGGATAACAGGCACAACTATTGAAAATAGCTTTGCAAATGCAACAACAACAGCAACAGCAACAGCACCACCACAACAATAACAACAGCAACAGCAACAGCACCACCACAACAAAACAACAATACAAAGGTCGCAGCTGGAAGCGGAAATGGCACAGTGGTCAATCATGTATTCAATCCGCAGAACATAGAAATTAATGCAGGACAAAGTGTAACATGGTTAAATCCAACAAAGGTGGGTGAACCTCATACCGTTACATTTGTGCTAGATAACGATACCATGGCAGGTGTGGTCTCACCATTGGCTGTCTCAAATACAACAAAATTCATGCCACAACCGCCGGGCTCAAATAACGAACCTATTTTAATACCTGGTCAAGAAGGCATGAACACCATTATAGCCATAAATGCAAGAACGTTTAATCCAGTTGTAATTGACTCTTCTGACAATGTCAAATTTATGAATCCAAATGCTAATTATTCAATGAATGGATCTGAAAAATTCGTGAATTCTGGCTGGTTTCTCCCAGAAGGTCAAGAACAACTATACCCTGGATCTGGCAATGCATTCACTGTCACATTTGAAAAACCTGGAACCTACAGCTACATTTGCATACTTCACCCATGGATGATAGGGAGTGTGTTAGTCAAATAGAGTTGATTGATGCTTCTTCCAACAAACAAGAGAAAAACACTATTAGTATTTTTTCTCTTTTCAAATATGCAATAATTGCATTTGCTGCCGTTTCTGCTTCTGCTATTATATAATTACCCACATAGGTTATTTTCCTGCATTGCGTTGAATTTCACGTTGTATCAAATGCTTTGATTTATGTAAATGACAGCGATAGATATACTTAAGGAAAATCGCTAGTATCTTGCATACCCCGTGCTAGATCTCATTTGCTGTTTTTTCCATGCGGATGGATACACTTTGGTATTTTTGTACGTATTATTAAAACAAGCATGTGATCAAATGTATTGTTTTACTTGCCTAAACCAGAAATAATGCAATCCAGATAAAATGCGCAAAATTATGCACCTTAAACTGCAAAAGCCTATGCTATCTGATATCTAGACTTCAACAAAAATGGATCGAATTTAGATAGCAACCGTCTCAACAAAATGGCCATGTTGCCCGCTTGCCTGTATCTCCCACCGAAATGAGGCTCATTGACCTTGGATACACATCGCTCATTATTTTTTTTGTAATGCCGACCTTTCATTACATGTTCTAACTTGTTATTTCGATAAACACAGGATAACTTATTGTTTGTTCGATTTGTCAGGCAAAAAATACTGACCGTTATAAAATAGCCTTGTAGTGACATATTGCTTGGTTTGTAATTAATATGACGCCTTACTGATTTAGTGGTGAATTGTATATATTTGGTGCTTTGATGCTTAATATTATCAATTAGCTAGCGCTATTAACTATTGTCATATTTAATTTTTGGATTGCTTTAGTTTAGCATGAAAACAGCACAAACCCACAAATATGGTGACAGCAAAGTCGGAGAAATCAATCAAAACGCACCTTTAACTCCAAAACCATTTCCTGATAAAATTATAATTGGCATAAAGGCCCCAGTTGTAAACCCCGTGAATTGGAGGATTCGCGAAGGCCATTAACCACCCAATAGAATTAATCGAAATAGCAGAAGGATCTTAATCGAAGCCGTAGATAAAATATGGCTGATGGGTGGATCCTTCTCTACATGAATCAAATAATGCTTGAAGATTGGACTCTGTTGGTTCAATAGCGTTAAACAATGGGTGATATGTATACATCACATCAAGGGTATGTTTGACAAGGCGCTAGATCTGTACAATCAAAGCCTGGAGAAGGCAAAGGAAGCAAGGGATATGCATATGATTGCACTGAATCTAGACCATATGGCTGAGATATATTATATCAAAGGAATGTATGACCTGGCCATAAACCTGTACAATCAAAGCCTGAATATGGCAGAGGAGTTAGGCGATCAAAAAGGGATTGGAAGGGCATTGAACAACATAGCTATGGCGTATGATGCAAAAGGGGATTCTGAACATGCGCTAGATCTGTACAATCAAAGCCTTGAGATAAAAATAAAAATAGGGGATCAAAAAGGGATTTCAAGGACCCTGAACAACATGGCAGGGATATATGAAGTTAGGGGTCAGTATGACAAGGCGCTAGATATTTACCATTAAAGCCTGGAGAAGGCAAAGGAAGTGGGCGACAAGGATGGGATTTCAAGGACCCTGAACAACATTGCTGGAATACGTTATAACAAAGGGGATTCTGATCAGGCGCTGAATCTGTACAATCAAAGCCTGAATATGGCAGAGGAGTTAGATGATCAATATGGGATGGGCCAGACCCTCAACAACATATCTGCGATATGCCATAACAATGGTGAATATGGTTATGCCATCTATTATGCCATTCGGTCCTATGAACTGTTAAAGAGCCTAAATGTTCCAGAAGCACAGAGGTCGCTTGATATAATATTGAGCATAAGGGATACGATAGGGAAAGAAGACTTTAATATACTTGAAGACAACGCCAAAAGGGAAATAGACAACCTTCTTGATTAATGGGTCATTGAAGACTTTTTATTGCACCAGCAAAACCATTTCAATGCTGCAGTGCTATTTGGTATGTGATACCCACTAAAACCATTTTATAAACAACCAATAAACTATGACAGGAAATGAAATTACACTGTCTAGTATACAAGGGTAAACTCTAAATTGTTTTTGATCTGGATAAAAACTGCAATATCATATTTAATACATTTTCTGATCCATACAGTACATCAGTCCTTTGGGTTTGGATATCAGATGGCGATGTCAAATATTATAAAGAAAAATACTTTAATAGTATTTAAGCAATGCACCTCATTAAATCATGTTTTTAAGCCATTATTCTATTTCATAGTATAAGGTTTAATGCCATATCAAAAAAATATTGTTAAAACCCATTTTTTTAGTTAAAGATTATGTAAAGTTTTTATTCCCACCATACAAGATATATAAATTATCCCCACTATAATAACAAGAAGGTAATCTCCAATATCCAATAATAATAAAAATTCATTGATCAATGCTTTTGTATTGAATATCCCATTTCCCCGGATATTCTATAACTCCGGCAACGCAAACTACGTGCTTTTGAGGTATTAGGCATGGCAAAGACAAAGATACAATCCTGCATCAAATATACCCCACCGTCTGTCACAAATGAGATTGACGCCATAAGGGATAAAAAAGAGATTTTAAAACAAATCAATAAAAAAAACGAATCCATTTATAAACATCCATAAAAAGGGAAAAGAGGCGGTTCAATAAGCAATATGAGAAAAATCATGATTTTAGACGATGAGGAAGATATTGCTCTTTTATTCAAAGAAGGCCTTGAAATTATGGGTTTCTATAACGTAGCAATATACAATGATCCAATTAAAGCATTACATGAAATAAAATCCAACTCATATGAGGTAATTTTGATAGATATAGTAATGCCGAATATGAATGGATTAGAATTTTATACCAATCTAAAAAAAATGGAGAAAGAATCAGGATCTAAGGTTTGTTTTTTTTCTGCTGGAGAATTCAGCGAGGATAAAATCAGAAACATGTTTCCCAACCTAGAAAATCAAAAAACAATTCTAATTCATAAACCAATAAGGATAAAAGAGCTATTGATCAAAATTGATGAAATAATATATGAAAAAGCAGAAATCTAATACATCACAGGTATTATCATAAAATTAAGGTCAAATTAATAAACCGGCAATCATTTTTTGCATTTCATTACATTCCTATAAAATGCAACATTAAATAACATATTCCCCATTATAATAAGTATGTGGGGAATATCAATATACCTTATGCGTCTTGCAGATTACCTTCAAGGACGTAATGACAAAATAACTTGCAGTGTCTGTAATTTTAAAGCCAAAAACGAAAAATATCTTCACGACCATATGCAAAAAGAACACAAAACATTGTAATAATGACAACGCTACAACTGAAAAATAATTTTGCTTCACGTCATAAATTTATTTTATACTGTTATATGAAATCAATTTATCTAGTGTCTTAAAAGGCATCCATATAAATCTAATAAAAATGAAATTCTAATTGATTGTTTTGTTATTTTTAGGTTTAGTGTTGGCAAGAATATATGAACCATTCAATTAAAACATCAACAACCAGACACTGTATTGCTTATGATCCAACATAACTGAAATGTAAGACTCAATTTAATCTACAACTTCAAAAAAACCCATTACAACATGATTTTAGCCTTTAATGAAGAATTTGAAAATAGATTCGCCATGCTAGTTTTATATTTGAAGCAGAATCTTAACAACCACAATTTAAATAATATGCATAGTAATATTAATTAAAAAAACATGTCTTCACCAACAGACTCTACAACAACGACAGTAGACACCATTTTAACAAAAGATAATGAAAAAGGAAAAGAGGAAAAAAAGAGCTTTATTGATAACAAGAAGGATTCAATCAATACAAAAGAATCGAAATTTAACGAGTTAATTCAATGGCTAGAGAAATGGGGTTATGAGGTAACAGACAGGTCAAAAGATAACAAAAATGCAGATATCCTGTTTAGTGCAGAGATAGCCCCACTTGCTTCCTACTCATCAGGCACAGATACACCCTTATTTCTTGAGTTTCAAAATGGTTTTGACGAGGGATTCATTATCAGGACCACATATGTACTTGATAAATATATAGAATTACATTTGAGAAATCAAAATAGAGCAAGAGAAATAGAATTAACATACATCGAGATAGAACAGGCCATCTTACCTATGAGAGTCTCTATTATACGAGCACCTTCGATAATTAACATTTATAGAGTGTTATTTTCAGAACAATTGACAAAACAATTCTTTTATGATTGTATCACTGATTTAATCAGTGCAATGTCTTTGATCATAGGCAAATGGGATCAGAAATATTACGAAATTAGGCCAAAAACTACAAAAGAGGAATCAGATAAGCAATTTAAGCAAAGCCAGGCGTAGCATGGTTTTTAGAATGACCAGAATATCTTTAACAAATGACAATATAAAACAGAACCTACAAAATGATATAAGTAGATATTATAGTTTAGAGTGCATTAAACATCAAAAATACATATCCAGAATGCCACAAAAAAAAGTATATCTAAATCATATTCGGACTATGATTATTTAATTTCATATAATTTATTATGTATTGGTATGACAAGCGAATTACTAATGCCATAGAAAAGACCAGTATTAATTGAAATTGTTATAGCGTCATAGTCAAAACATATAGTCAGGTTTTGTTTTGTTTTGTTTTATTTTTTGAATAATATAGTATTATATCCCAGATTAATTGAGGCACAATTTATAATTACTTTTGGTTTTGTCTATTATTGCATATGCTTATGTGATTTATTTTGCATATTATGATTTGAAAATATCCGTTATCTTTAAGGGCTATTATGTAACTTTAGTTCCTGCTCAAGTTGGCAATGGGATGACAAATGTCACATCTAATGAATTAGAGAAAGAATTATGGAATATTGCAAATTATATTCCCGGGTGCATAATTTCTAGTAAAAACCATTATTTTTATTAATTTGGGATGCTTTTGGTAAATTTCGTTACAAATTTCGGTTCTGATGATTCCTTCGGTGTTATCTTTGGGTGTTCGAATTGGCTGTTAATCCAGTAAAATAAAACTATTCAAAAATGGGTGGTAAAAACTAAATAAAAAAAGATTGTAAAATATATCACTTATGGCTAATGGGTAAACTTTTCTGTTATTCCGCCACCAGTATCGCCTCTATTTGGATTGTTAGGGATTGTTCCTTGACCTGTTGGAGAACTACCGCATTTGACATCCACTAATTCCCTGATAGCTTTTTTTCCTTGATTTGCAGTATCTCTGTCAAGGCCGCCATTTTTATATCTATTTTATCAATCATAACTGTAAAATTTTTATGTTTTGTTTTTGATACTGCTATTTGTGTAATTGGGTATAGTGAATTTTATGGTAACTCCTTTAGAGTGATTGTCATCTATCCAGATTCTGCCGCCATGTGCCTCAACTATTCCTTTACATATTGCCAATCCTAACCCGCTTCCACCATGCTTTCGAGTACGGCTTGAATCTATTTGGTAAAATCTTTTAAACAAATTGTCCATTTTATCTTTGGGAATGCCTTTCCCATTATCTTTTACAGT
The DNA here is from genome assembly GCA_037720485.1 of Candidatus Nitrosocosmicus sp. Taxonomy (GTDB): domain Archaea; phylum Thermoproteota; class Nitrososphaeria; order Nitrososphaerales; family Nitrososphaeraceae; genus Nitrosocosmicus. The sequence continues at coordinate 2,224 of JBBJMN010000063.1, read as the reverse complement.
AAATACAACATTAGAGAGAATACCCGAGTTATCAGAATTATTATTAATATTGGAGTTATCATCATCTATTGTTAACATTATTTTTCCTTCTTTTTTTGCAACAAAATCAATAGAGTTTTTTATTAAATTTGATAACACTTGCTCTATCCTTTTCTCATCACAATAAATTTTATTTTTTGTTTTGGTATTAATATGTGTAGAAAGGGAGACTTTTTTTTCTTCTGCCATATGCTTGGAATCGTTCATAACATTGGCAAAAAGATCAGATATGGTAACCTCTTTTTTTGATAGATATAACTGACCGAGATCTAATTTAGCGGAATCCAATACATCATCTACCAAGGATTCTTGTTTCTTGATATTTCTATAAATGGATTGTATAGCTTTAAGTTGTTTTTCATTCAATTCGCCTAATAACTGCGGTTTAAGCAACATTTCTGCATACCCTTTAATTGGGACCAAAGGAGTTCTTAGCTCATGGCTTAGCATGGAAATAAACTCCGATTTGCTTTTTTCGGCATTTATCAATTCCTTATTTATCTTGCGGAGGTTTTCTTCTTTATTGGAAATTTCTATATTTGATTTTTTAAGATCATTGTATATTATACGCAAACCCTGGGTTTTATCCACTATTTGTTTCTCCAGCTCAAATTCTTGAAGTTGGAGTTTTTCGTTTATGTGTTTGAATTGCTTTACTAGTTCTGCATGGTCCCATAATGCGTCAAATATAATTGCATTAGATAAAACAATTGATTTATTATTGGAATAGACTAAAAACTTTATAGATTTTTCAAAACTGTCTTGGTAATCACCTTTCAGTTCCAATATTAGTAAAGTTTTTTTATCAATGATTATAACTACTGTATGAGATTGATTATTTGATTCAGTATCTGTTAATAAATAGCGTATAGATGTATTGTTTAATTGTTTATCCGATAAGAATTTTGAAGATGATTCATAAACCTGATTTTCATGATTCACTAATATTTTAATTTTGATATTGTGTGTTTTAGGCAAATAATTGTCTATTTTTAATAATCCCATTTTTTTTTGATTGTCAAATGATTTAAATGAAGGCAGTAGTAACAGGATTTCTTCCTTCGAGGATTTTAAATTATCTATGAACATATTTCTCGATTTTAAAGGGTCATTTACTATATCTACAACTTCTGGTTTCAATCCTTGTTCTATTTGTAATATCTTTTGTTCTGCTGGAGTTGATTTGTCCCAAATGATCTCAAAAATATGTTGTTGCTGCTCTACTATTTGTCTGCCATTGCTATAAAATAGTTGAGTGCCAGATTCACCATCTTTGATAGTTGAAGTAGTTATATATTCGGTATCACTTACGGCCATACCCCCCTTTACTCCTTCAAGATGTCTTAATTCGATATTAGACATTATTTCTTTGCAATACTCAATATTATCCGGGGTAACTTCAGTTATGATCCTTAATCTTATCCCTTTTGATTTAAGATGTAGTATTATATTTTTAATTATCCTGGATTCATTCATCAGTGTTGTGCCAGTAGTTATGCCATAGCCATCGCATCTACTACTTACATTGGTATAAAATTTTACTATTGTTTCAGTAATGTCTTGAATACTTGAAATTATTTTAGTATCCATGAGCGGTTTATTCCAATTGTGAATACGAATATCCGCAGTAACTTAATCTACACATCAAGGATAATTATGTTAATTAGTAATTTTTACAAAAAAACCTAGTTTGATTTAATCAGGCTCTTTATTTTTTGGAATAATTCCGAATCCATGTTATCAGTGGATATTCCATGAACTTTTGAAGCATGCTCGACAACATTATCCATAATCTCTTTTTCACTTTCTCCATTTATAGCATAATCACAATCAAATCCTGCATCACTGCATTTTAAAGTTAACATTAACTATAAAATAATCTAGAATTATAAAAACGATGTCTTTTGATTTATTGTTTTCTTAGATACATAAATACACAGCCAAACTAGTAGCTAGTCAACACAGGCCTGTTAACTAACGGGGTTATTATATCCTAATATATCATAGTCATTGTAAAGAGTATTGTCGTCGTCAATGAAAGCTCTATTTGTGGAGAGATGTAAGCCTTCATCTAGCAACTCTAAACTCAGGGAAGAATTTGTAAAAATTGGTTCGGCAAAAACCAGTTGTGAATAATTGATTAAAAAAGCAAACGGCCCTAATACCACAACTAAAAACAACTTTG
>JBBJMN010000185.1:0-2536 GCA_037720485.1 Candidatus Nitrosocosmicus sp. | reverse complement strand
TTGGCCGTTTATCAATGGTTAAATTTATGAAGAATTGATGTCAATTAACTAATCCTCATGTAACTAAGTGTTAGCAATCTTTAATTCATAGCACGCATACTGGTGAACGTTTTGTCATTAAAGATATCAATCGTTCTTTCCATTTTTGCCTCATTTTTATTATTTTGTGGTATAACTCTAACAGATTATGCACAATCAGAGTTGCAGACAACTAAATATAGAAATATAATGATAGATTTGGGCAATGGTTTAGAGACCAACGCAAGATTAAACCTTCCAGCCGTTGGGGACGGTCCCTATCCTGGAGTTCTTTTAGTACCAGGCTCCGGACCTATCGATATGAATGAAACTGGTGGCACTGTTGGTATAGATAACGAAACAGGCTCACTTATTTATCCACCGGCTAGACCGTTCTTTGATATAGCACAATATCTTTCAGAAAGAGGCTTTGCAGTATTGCAGTATGACAAGAGGGGCATAGGTGCAAATTTTACAATTTTGGATAGCAACATATGGGGGAATACAACTGTTAACGATCTAGAAAACGATGCGGAGAAAGCGCTTGAGGTTCTTATACAGCAACCAGAAGTTGATTCTAATAGTGTAACTTTAGTCGGTCATAGCGAGGGTACTATGTATGTCACAAGAGTTGCAATCAACAATCCGGATATAGTAGGTAATATCGTATTGATGGGCGCACTGGCCCTTGGCTATCACGAAGAAGCACACTATCAAGCTGTCACCCTCCCAATACTCTACGCTCAACAGATTCTAGACCATAATCACAATGGATTTATATCAGTACAAGAAGCGCTAGAGGATCGTGTTTTCCACTTTCTTCCAATAAATCTCACTCAAGCTCTCACTCAAAACATTACTACTATCAATGATACAGTCGAACAACTCAATCCCCAATATAATATGAATAATGACACATTCATAAGTATTAATGACGAACTTAAACCCAGTCTAATAGACCAACTCAGATCAGCGTCAGCTGTGACACAAGATGAGAAGTGTGGTCTAAAACCATGTCCAATTTGGCTTAAATCACAATACTCTGCTATACCTAATTTGGATATCATAAGTAAAGTTCCCTTCAGCACTTCTATTTTGATATTGAATGGAGAGAATGATTCACAAACCCCAATACAGCACTCATTTCTTTTACAACAAAAACTAACAGAAGTAAGACATCCTGATCATACAATGATAACATATCAGGACCTGGGACATTTGTTTTACCCTTCATCTCAATGGATTACTGTTGCTGGTGGACCAATGGAACCAAAGGTTCTAGAAGATCTTTTTGGCTGGCTTTCAGATCCAGTCAGAGACTTTAAGAAATTTACCATTTTGCGACAAGAGTGAAATGGTAGTTTGATTGGGGCATTACAAACATAACCCAAATCAGTGATTACAGCGTTTACATGTGCAATGAATTTGCTGATAGAGAAGAATATCGTTACTCAAATAGGTATCCCCAATTTTATTTTGTCCCAATTCACAAGAATGTCATTCATTGTGAAAAAAAGATTTATGGCCTTTATGTAGTTGCGCAAAGTCCCGGAGCTGATTTCCCTTTCTCCCAATCCTTTCTTCTTGAAAACTTATGTAATTCATAAGATTGTATTCCATCATTCGGCGGTTCTCAATTTGACTTGCGAACCCATCTAAAGCGGTACACCTTTCCTCAATTGTCTTGCCCTCATCCATACCTATAAAATTCAAAAACCCAGCGAGCATCACTGGATATTGTCTTTTCATTTCCTTTGACTTTAATGCATAAACAAAGTTCTGGTAAGGAGATAATTTGGATACCTGTATCTTAATATATTATTTGTAGTCCAAATCAAGTATATTAGTGTGATTTTCTAAGCGGGTTCGGTGGGATTCGTTGTGTTAGCACTGGTTTAATAGAATTCCATAATAATAGAATAACAACCGAGCTTTAAAGTTTTCTATAATTAACATTCGACGAAACAGGATCATGAAATATTTTTCATTAATCTAAAATCAGCATATGTCGGCCATTGTGGCCGCCGCCAACACATAAAATCAATAACGCGGTTTTCACTCATTCTTTCCAGCATCCTGCTCTCAACCTATCCAAAGGGTCCATTTTGCTGGCTGACTTGATCGTAGAGATGTATTAAGTATAAGGAGAATAACGGCAACATCCATTAACTAAAACTATCTTTATAACATATTGAAAAATTTAGAACATCCGTATTACAAGTTATCCATAAAAATAAAATAGGTGCTGCTAAAAGGCGCATGCTTTATTAGCTCTGTACGTATTTATGATTGTGGGGATATTCTCCAAAACTAAAAGAAGGTTATATGGAAAAGGTTTGTTGCCTCTTTATCATCCATCAGTAAAAAAAAACATAATTATTTCAATTGTCATAATCATCACAGTTTCTTTTGCCTTTTTCTTTTACTTTCATCAACAAACCGAGCAAAGTATTAGGGACAGTATGCTTGAACAACAAAAGCAAAACCAAGAAAACAATACCAGAGCTCTTGCGCAGCA
>JBBJMN010000062.1:0-11736 GCA_037720485.1 Candidatus Nitrosocosmicus sp. | reverse complement strand
CGTTTGGAGTGCTGGGGTTGGCGTTGGCGTTGGCGTTTGGAGTGATGGGGTTGGCGTTGGCAGCTAAAACATTGTTGCTAGAAGTGTCGGCAGTAGAATTAGAAATGACAGCATTATTGGAATTATAAAATACAGGCTGTTTTGTAAATGAAGAATTGAAGCCGTTGAAATTGCCATCCCTAGTTGTTAGTGACCAGTTTCCAAACAAGCTATTAACAATAACACCTGTAGTTGTATTATATTCGGCACTGACTATTGCACCTTTCAGATTTACGTTATTTAAGGATAAAGAAGAAATAGTTGAGGTTGAGGCTCCGCATGAGGTTTTACTCGTGCTTGTGGTTTGGCCATTGTTATTTGTTTGAGATTGGACTGAGAAATTAGTATTACTATCGCAGTTAATATTATTATTATTGTTTGTGTTTGATTGTATTTCTTTATCAATGCTTGATTGTAAATTATTTCGAAATTGGTCTATTGATTCGCCAAGATTAGAAGATGCATTTGCATGGTTAAAAGTTTGAAAACCCATTGAAACAAAAAATGAAGGCAATAAAATTAAAATTAAAAAGAAACTTTTAGTTTTATATGGAGTTATTATTGAGGATATTACATCAAAAAAATATGTTTTTTTAAGTATCATAAATAATCTAGTTTTAGTATAGGAAATATGCGATATATGTATTACTAAATGGTAATTGTGTATTCCTTCCCTGTGGCTATAAAATTAAATGTTATTACGCATAAGGAGCCTCTTTCAATATCATCTATCAAATATTTACATTTATCATTACCTAAAAACATAATTGAATCCACTCTAAAATACCATTTTGATATTACATTATGTTTCGTGGGAAGAAATTCAAACAACACAACACCACTATAGGCACATACTAAAGTTACAAATCGGCAATTAGGGATAACACATTTAAAAAAACTAATCATCCCTCTGCGTAACCAACCCATTGGAAGATTTTTTTGCCCTAAATTAGATATGAAAAAATGGTAGTTTGGGTATTTACATAATCAACGTAATCTCAATTACGTCTTTTGCATGTGGGACTTCATTTTTGGGTGCTTTAATCTCAAATAAAAAGATTTTTTTGAACAAAAAATATTAGATCTAACTGGGTATGCGGTGGGATTGCTTATTTCGCTGCAATACGTGGAATGGTTACAGAGGCCAAAAAGGCCATATGAATAATACAAACATTGTTTTTTTTAGGATGAGCTGTAGTGCTTATAATTGCAGACCTAATTTCAGAAAAGAAGCGCGAAGGCGCCGGGATAGTAATTAATTGGGTTAGATATCCCCAAATTCACTAGATAACTGTGTATCAATTGCAGGTGCGGGTCTGATCGTGGCACTAACCAGTATTATTGGAATGCAGAAAGATCCAGAAGGTATTTGCAGCATATAAATAAATGATGACTGGAAAAACCACTTTTAATAGCAATCCAAAGAAGGCACTTGCTGCGACAGGTATATCTTTCGTAATTCCCATATTTTTAGGATTGTTTGGTTAGTTTAACTTACAAGGTATGGAATACGTTACTTCAATAATATTGGCGTTATCCGCAGGAGGAATATTTTATATGCTCCATTATGTCATGATCCCTAAAATCCATAAAGACAGGAAATGGCTACCAACATTTGGATCGGTTTTTGGTTTTGTTATAGGTTTTGCAATGATAACGACAAAGTGGTGGAGGCCAATAACACAAACCTAAAGAGAAGGTATTTTGCACTAGATATCAAAAAAATCTATTTCATTAACAGCAGAGTGCCAGAATATTCAGCAATTTGCTAAAACAATCAGTAGCACAAAATGCGCTACATTGCTTTTTTTACCATCAAATGAAGAACACCATTTTTTTTATATACATCTCCAATGACATCAAATGTGTTTCCCTTTTTTAATAACGCCCTCGGTCCCGCATAATCAAAATAATCCAAAGAAGCATACCATTTTTGATCCACAACTACAATCGCTTTTCCATATAACACCTTTTCTATAAAAATCGAATATTTTTTTCCGGGTATGAATTTAACTGAATCTGCCAAGGAGATAGTTCTTTTATTTATCCAGACCACCCGTTTTATTTTTTCCAAATTTTCTATTGCTTTTTTTACAACACCCCTGTCAAGTTTTGTTAATGTATGTAAATATGATACATCCAAACCGTTTTTTCCTGATTTTGCCAGTAAATCATGAATCCGTCTTTGTGCTTTTTCAACCATTTTTCGGTTCTCCATAGCCAAAGACACATCATACAAAAGTTCTAGATCATTTTCAGAAGTAGATGAGGAAGAATTCTGACCATCAGCGTATCTTTTTTTATAAGACAGGTTTTTTAAAAAATATTTAACTTTTCTGCTAGAATTAGAAGATATGGAGTCCATAACAGGGTTAAAATATTCATCGGAGCTAACACCGTCATCACTAACGTAAGCACCACCATCATCGGTATCAACAGGTTTTTTTGGGATTGTATCTATTTCAAATTTATTCATTTTTTCGGTAACGTCAAAAGATCTCTTGTTATAAGTGTTTAAGTCAAAACCCATACCTTTTAAAACATGTTTCATTTTAGCAATCTTTTTTTGAGCAATCTCCAAATATATAGAGTCTATCGAATTATTGGTAACCAGAACAACAACTTTTCCATCGGAAAACCTACCTGTTCTTCCACGCCTTTGAATAAACCTAATCTCACTTGGAACAGGCTCATAGAATACCACAAGGTCAACATTCGGAATGTCAAGGCCCTCTTCAGCTACAGATGTAGCTACCAAAACGGGAAAAAGCCCCTTTTTAAAGTCATTTAAAATAGATAACTGCTTATCCTGATTGATTCCTTTCTGATTTTTTTTATTAGACTGACCATAAAAGCCTTTGCAGGGAATATCGTTTTCATTTAACACATCAATAATTTCCTCCAAAGTATCTCTATATTGGGAAAATACCAAAATTTTTCTTTTGTTTAATCCGCCAATTCCCAGGTTAGATTTATTTTTGGTAACATTATCAGTATTGTCATTACATTTAGTTTTTTCAACCACCATACTATTTTTGTCATTCGTTTCGCTAGCCGCCCCCTCCTTGCCAGCAGGGGAATAAAGAAAACCTTTAACAACGGACAATGTATCTTGGATTTTTGGGTGTGAGGACGCTTTACCATTTTTTAACATTTCCAGGACTTTTTGGATTCTAGGATCAGAAAGTAACTCCTGATAGGTTTTATTTGGAATTTCATTTTCAAATTTATTGAAAAATTTTTTTAAAGAGAAACCTCCCTGTGACTCTATCAAATCACGGCAATACAGCAGAATCATTGCCATAGATTGATATTTTAAGGCGGCATATAGAAAAAAATTGTTGTTGTTGTTGTTGTTGTTGTTTGAGTTGGATATTTTAGACTTAAGGTAATCTGCCAGGTTTAACAGATCTTTCCTATAAACATTCTCAATTTTTTTTTTGTTTTTCATGAAACCATTGTCAATTAGCCACCCGATCTTATCATCAATTAGGGACTGAAAGATACCAGAGATTTCTTGATGCTCTTTATCCAAGTCAATCAGGTTATGCTCTATATCTATGTTATAGACATAGGGTAAAACATCTTCATCATCCTCAGATTTCACAATAATTTGCTCAACAAAGAGGCTAGAGCACATTTTTTTTATTTTTTCCCGATTAGATCCGGGGCTAGCAGACAAAGCTAGTATCAGGGGAATTTTATCAGAGTCAAGGTTATCATAAAAATTTTTTGATATCGAGGTATAGCTATAGTCTTTAACCGCCCTATGGGCTTCATCAAAAACCACCAGGTAAAAATCGTCTTTTTTTAAGATATTGTTATTAATGTCATTTCTTACCAACTCCGGGGTGGCAAAATATATTCTTATAGAGCTGGATTTCCAAACGGTTTTGCGTATTTCCGGAGATATTTTTCCTGTCAACGCAAAACAGTTACTCCCAAGAATAGTAAAACGCCTAAATAAATCAAGGTGTTGATGTACAAGAGGCCGTGTTGGGGCAAGAATTAGTATTTTTGAGTTTTCCCATTTAAATAAAATATCTATGCAAATCAATAATGTAATAATAGTTTTCCCCAGTGATGTTGGAACAACAACTAAAGAGTTTTTGTATAACGTTTTTTTTAATACGGTGTTTTGATATTGCCTAAATAATAGAGAACGCTCTTTTAATAGAGGATGACTGAAATATTGTTGATCCAAGTTTGCAGGTTAAGTGTAAAAATAAAATTATAAGGATTTTTATATCTCAAATACTTCGTTAGATTCATTTTTCACAAATGCTTTTCTTTCAGGATTAACCTCATCTATCGATTTAGCAAGTTGCAAAACTTTTGAATTGGTAATCAGCTCTAAAATTGAATCGAGTTCTTCTGAGGATTTAATAACAATCCCCCTTTTTTTTGACGGGGACCCATTAGCATTTAATGGATTTATCTCTATTGCAAGCGATGCAGGTCGTCCACGGTATTCAGGAAGTTTAAACAAGAATACTCCAGATATATTGGTCGGTTTGCGTTCCCAATCCTTGCCTTCTCCTAAAAATTGACCTAATCTTTCTTCACTAGACATTTTTCCATTCATTAGTTATGCACTAACCCATCATTTTAATTTTATCCATAAATTTCAAGATTTACAAATACAGGCATCAAAACATGTTTAAATAAAATACTAACGGAAAACCCCATATTACAAATAAAAATGCTAACAACAATCAACCTATTGAATTAAGTTATGACAAAGGAACAATAACAATAAGTGGAAATATAAACACTCCATATTCTGTTTATGACCCTAGAATCAACAAAAATAGGGCTTTTGGCAGGCACTATCAAAATATTACCCGCTTTTTAGAAACAAATGCACAGGAGTACACAGATAACGTTGAAAATTATGTAAAATCCCCACTGCAAAAAAATGCAAGCAACGAGATTGTATTAAGAGACTATCAAAGTGAAGCGCTGGAAAGGTGGATTGAAAACGATAAAAGGGGTTGCATAATTTTGCCTACGGGAGCAGGTAAAACAATAATTGCAATAAAAGCAATTATAGAAACAGATTCGTCGACCTTGATCGTTGTGCCTACACTAAATTTAATGGAGCAATGGTTTGAATCCATAAAAAGAATTTGTAAAGACAAAAATTTGGTGGGTATGTTTGGAGGAGGATACAAGGATATCAAAACGATAACAATAACAACCTATGACTCGGCATATTTGAAATCCTCCTTTCTGGGAAATAAATTCAAATTTATAATTTTTGATGAGGCACACCATCTAGCCTCAGAAAAATATAGCTCAATTGGAGAACACTTTATTTCTCCCTACAGGTTAGGCCTAACGGCCACCATAGAGAGGGAAGATGGAAGGCACGTAATGCTATTTGATTTGATAGGAAACATAATTTATGAGAAAGATTTTTACGAACTAGCTGAGAGAAACTATTTAGCCAATTTTAAGCTTAAAAAAAGAACAATAAATATGTTACCCAACTAGATAATACAGTAAAAATAAAATCAATGAGTACAAAAAGCTATTAAGAGATGCTGGAATCTTTTATCCCATTAGGCTAGAAAAACTAATCATCCTCTCATCAAATAACAATGATTTAAGAAAAGCTCTATTGCTCAGAAATGAAGCACTCGAGATATCTTTGAATAGCAAGGCCAAGGTATTAGAACTGGGGAAAATACTGAGGGAAAATAATTTAGGCAGGAAAACAATAATTTTTACAATACACACCAAATTAGCATACACCATTTCAAATAGATTTTTGATTCCTGTAATAACACACAGAACAAAGAATGAAGAAAGAAACGAGATATTAGATGGTTTTAAAAAGGGAAAATACAGAATCATAGCAACGACCAAGGTTTTGGACGAGGGTACAGATATTCCGGATGCAAATACAGGAATAATATTAAGTGGCACAGGCAGCAAAAGAGAATTTGTACAAAGGCTAGGAAGATTGTTAAGGCCCAAGAACAACAAGGACGATGTGGCCGAGCTTATTGAGATCATCTCATCTGATACAAGGGAAATATCCACAAGCAACAGAAGGAACACAGGAATTAGAAAAACTATAAAATAAATCAAAAGTTAACAATCAGCAAAAATAAATATATCAGATGCAATAATAATTATAAACCATGATATATTCCAAATTTTCACCAAACAACATTTAGATATGCAATGATATCATCTGATTTACTAAGATATAAAATAGACTATAAAAATAAAAAGATCCATCCATTGTTATGTCCCCTTGATAGCAACAGTGCAGAGTGTCAATTATCTATAAAGATTATTGAAATATTCAATGAGTGCTACAACACCAAAAGTAGTAAAGAAAAATTAAATTACATGACAAAATTGTTAGAACACACATACAAAGATTACAAATTGGTAAGAGGACTGTACTCAATTTTAGAAAAGAAATGCATATTCAAATCAGTGTTTGAAGACGATAGAAAAACCGATGTTCACAATAACTTTAACTTTTCTTCAAAAAAAGACACGGTAAAAAAACTAACGCCTGCAGACGTAAGAAGGATGGTTTTTGAAGAGTCTGCTTTATGCAATTTTGCGACAACAGAAAGTAAAAGAAATGAGATTATTGGGGCGGTATCAAACAAATTAGAAATAGACACCGGGACCACCTTGAGGTTAATGTGGTCAGACTTGGAAGAAAACACAGTAATTTACAGCTTTAACCCACCAGATCCACTAATATTACTATTTCAATATAACATCTCGCTTATTCAGACCTTGCTTTTTAATTGCCTTAAAATCGAGATTAAAATCGATTCAACTAAAAGTATTGGATTGATATGGAAAGAAATACTAAGGCAGGTTAAAAGGCTTGGTCTGATGTACTGGCTCGAGATAAATCCTGACAAAACAGGCAACGTTATTTGCACAGTTGAAGGAGCCTCAAATGTAATCAAGCTAACGGAAAGATATGGCAACTCCATAGCAAAACTAATACCCTTGATCTTTAAGGCGGACCATTGGAGTCTAAAAGCAGACATTCTAAAAACTACCAATAACGGAAACAAAACAATATACGATTTTGAAATCTCAAAAAGCCTATATGCAGACAAAATATCATTTGAAACACCTAAAGCATCAATATCAAAATATGGACAGCCAATTGGAGGCAAAAACAATGCAGAAAACAGTACTAATGAAACAGTGTACAATGCCAAATCAACAACAAATAATGATCTCATTTTTATGGATAACTTTGAAAACAATAGCTCAATTTCATACGATAGCAATATAGAAAAAACATTTGCACAAAAGTTTGAGCTATTCAGTACAGGGTGGTCAATAGAAAGAGAACCTGAGCCCCTGATATCAAAATCTAAAACCGCATTTATTTCAGACTTTATTCTAACTAAACACGAAAATAAAGTACTGGTAGAAATAATAGGGTTTTGGACTAGCGAATATTTAGAAAGAAAGATACAAAAAATAGCACAGGTCATAGAGAACTATAACAACAATAACTTCTACATGATACTAATAGTTAATCTTGAAAATTTGGCCATGTATGAAACAAACCATACCCACCACCTTTCAAGCATTAAAAACAAAAGTAATGTGTTAATCATTTCATATAAAAACCAAAACATCCCATTTAAAGAAATAATACCGTTCTTAAGAACAATCGAGAAAAAATACTTGGATGAAAACTTGGAAGGCAAAATAGACAAAAACAGGGTTTTGCAAGAAATTAATGCAATTTTGAATGAATTCAGAGAATCATCCAAGGCACACGTTACACTGAGAGATTTGAATGAAACCCTAAAATCAAATCAAAAGGAGATAGACCCTAGATTTAATCTGGAAGAAATAGTAGAGAATAATTCTGAATTTAAAGGGTTAATTGAATGCACAATCAAATCAAATGAACTGATAATAGTTAAGGAGACCATTTTCAAGGAAACATCGGTTAGAGAAAACCGCAAGGAGTTGATAGATAAAAAAGTAGAGAATTTAAAGGACGCGTGTGGTTTTTTAACCATAAAAGGGATTTCCGAAAGGATACAAATAGATTTACTGATTTTCATGGGATTTAAGATATATTGGAATAGCCTTGATTATTCAGAGTCAAAGATTGTTTTCAGCGAGCAATAAATTCACAATCTAATAAGAAAAGAGATTTAAAATAATTAGGCCATATACGACATTACAGATGGATAAAAAAAACCCTCAGGCAGCAAAAGAAACAAAAGGGGAAACAGATAAGAATATGGCAAATATGCAAAAAGCTGACGAACACAAAGACAAATGGTTAAGAAACATTAGAGAGAGCTGGAGGGATGTCCAATGCACCTGCGGCAGTAAATTCCACTTTAGTGGAGATATAGACAAGCTTTTTGAATGGGAAAACATCCATCTACGACATTTTGCTTCCGATTCTGATAACCATTCTATAATCTCTTTTTATCCTACCGATATGATAATATACTATCACTCAAAATCAGGCTATGTAATTGAAAGAAGAAGACACAAAAGTCATGAGATAAGTGAGATTAATCAATCGTTATTTATGGGCAAGGTAACCATAACAGGAGTCTAATGCAAAGGATATTGAAAAATAACAAGTGGGCATAAATAAAACAGATATTGTCATTATAGGAGCAGGAATAATAGGAACAGCCCTTTCATATGTAATTTCATCCTTATCCAACGCAAAAGTTATTTTAATCGAACAAGAAGACAAAGCCGGGGTTCACTCCAGTTCAAGAAATACAGGAAAGGTCCATGCGCCATTCATGTATGATCCCGAAAAAAAGAAATCCACAGCCAAAGCAGCGTTATTTGGGTATGAGTTTTGGAACAACTATTGCAGAATAAAAAAAATCCCCTTTAAAGAAGATGGCATAATGGAGGTTGCATCTAACAGTGAAGGCATAAAGACAATTTACAAGCATTTGGAATGGGGAATACGCAATGGATTGGACAAAAAGGATGTTGAAATACTGGACAAAAAGGATGTTGAAAAAATCGAACCAAACGTGAACTGTCAAACTGCCTTATTGTGCAATAAAGATGCATCTGTGGATTATGGAGAAATAACACGAGCATTAGCCAATGATGCCAGCAGAAATAAAGTAAACACAATAATGAATGCAAAGGTAACCAAAATCAAATATTCACAAAAATCCAATGAAGAGATTTATTTAAAGTATGTAAAGTATCCTGATACTAATGGAAAAGAAATACAATGCGACTATTTGGTAAACGCAGCTGGTGGAAGTTCTCTTGGCATAGCAAATATGATGGGGATCGACCACGATTACAAGAGCCTTCATTTTAGGGGGGACTACTGGATTGCGCCGCATAAATACAATTCTCTGACAAATCATAGTATCTATTCAATACCTGAGTTCCAGCAATTCCCGTTTTTAGACCCCCATTGGATCTTGAGATCAAATGGAAACAGAGAAATAGGTCCCAATGCATGCCCGGTTTTTTCACAATACGGCTACGATACTAAAACAAACCTGAAAGAATTTCTTCCCAGAGTATACGAATTTGTTAAAGGATCAAATGTAATAAGGACAAAGAACTTGCTATTCAAAAAAGAAATTCTAAAAATGGCATCAAGCGAAATGCTAAGTAGCATCTCTAAATGGCATATGATAAGCAGAGTTAGAAAATTTTTGCCCTCAATAAAACCCAAGGATTTTGTGACCAAGGGAACTTCAGGCATACGGTCAAATCTAATCGATAAAAATGGAGATTTTATTTTAAATCCCATATACCTAAACAGTAACAACACATTACATGTCCTAAATTACAATTCACCAGGAGCTACAGGTGCCCTTTCAATTGGTTTTGCATTAACTTTTAAACTCATAGAAAAGGGAGTTATAAAAAAAGACAAAGAAATAAGCAATACCCATTTTAGGGAAAAATTAATCATGGATTGTATAAAGGAAGTAAAAATATGACTCTTTTTAAAATTAAAATAATTTCACCACAAAATAGAAAGATATATCGATGGTTTAAAATTATACGCATGTAAAATAACATCATCTAGATTATGGGATCATAGTCTAGCTTGGTATGATGCCAGCCTCGGGCGCTGGAGGTCGCCGGTTCGAATCCGGCTGATCCCATTTTATTGTTAACCATCATCTAAGACCCGATCTAGCATCTACAAAATCAAGCATAACAAAATAACCTTAAAATGCAACGCATAACCACGCAGAGAAATATTTGCTTTAAGGTCACATTGAAAGAATATCTAAAACATACAACTCATTTTCCATAACGGAAATTTTGAAACTGCAATAGAAATTATCCTTTGTATAACCACAGGTAATTTTTTATCATTTCGTGTATAGAGTCAATTGGGGTAACAATATCACTAAACAGTAAATGCATTTTTTTGCATAACCGTAAAATCAAAAGATGCTGGTTAACCTATGAGTATGCCTCATAAACCACGGAGCAGCAGGAGTCCAAGGTAAGTATCACAACACACACCAGAACTTGTATTACAAACGGTATGATTCACCTGGGCTAAAACGTTTTTAACCGCCTTATCATATAAAATAATACCATAAAAGGAACTGTTTTTTGCATACCAACTATAAATGACAAAGGTATTTACCCATGGTATCCATTAACAATACATTAAAAAAACAATGACATCCATTAGATAGAAATACAAATTCAAAAAGGCAAATCAAAAGATTGATTACCATCATTCTCATCCCATAGCTCAAGGATTAAGACGAAGCCGCCGCATTTATTGACATAAAGAAAATTATTTTCAAATGAGTGTCAAAAACACAAAAAGTGAAAATACAAACACACCGAACAAGTTATTTTTCTTTTGGATTATATAAATGGGTGGAATGTAATAACAATTACAAATAATGGAAAGCCATTAGCAAAAAATCAAGCAAAATATAACAGTAAGAAACACTCAAAAACAAATATACGCTCTATGAAACCAGCTCATTACCAAATAATATTTGGTAAATACAATCTTATCTTATCTGGCAAATACACTAAATAGCCAATTTAGAGAGAAAATGAATTATGCCACACAAGGTGTTAATTCAGTCCAGCTAAAAGACAAACATTAAAAAATATGTCGCATACATGGTCAGAAGACAAGGCTGTTTTATTGACACACCTTATCAACAAGCATTAGGCCCCAGTTGCCCTAAATAACAGATAGAAAATGGGATCAATAGCATAAAACTTTGTTTCAAGGAGAGTCATATCATTACACACCGGCATTTTCATAAACTTATCAGGTTTTTACTATAACACAAATGTTAAATATCATTCTTGATATAATAAATATAAATTATCATATGGATGAGTTATTAAAGAAAATTTATAGAAACTATAAACCCTCAAAATTAATTAACAAATTTAACACGGCTTCAAATAAAGAAAAAACAAATAGGAACTCTACATCCGCTTCTTCGGATTTAGTTCAAGAAGGCATCATAGCGGGACAAAAAATAGCAAAAATATCGGTTATAACTCTGTTAAGCATTGGTATAGTGGAAATAGTTGCCGGGTACTATAGCGGCAGTAATGTGGCAACCGCAGATGGAATTGACTCCATTTCTGATGCGCTAATTTCTTTTATTGTGCTAATAGGATTAAGAATTGCACACAAACCAGCGGATAGAAAATTTCACTTTGGCTATCATAAAG
>JBBJMN010000061.1:0-11741 GCA_037720485.1 Candidatus Nitrosocosmicus sp. | reverse complement strand
CATTGCTTCCGTTAACAGATATCTGAGGATGTTCAGAGAATCCGGTGTTGTTGGAGAGATTTGTTATGTCACCAAAGGTGCGCCCGCCATCTGTGCTGGTCTTTAATAGTACATCATAGGTTAGTGGATTGTTATCAAAATTACTTTCCTCCCATGTCACATACACATTATTGCCAAATGACGCCACCTGTGGATATACCGAATCGTTATCATTATCACTGATATTATCAATAACAAACTCATCATTGTCATATTGTTGAGAAAAGGCCAATGGTTGAGAATTTACATCATATATCACAACAGGCGATAACAATACAAGTAAAAATATAATAAGATAACAACCTTTTTTAGTTGAAAGCATCACACAATTTATCACAATCTTTTATAATAATCTAACTTGTTTTTGCCAATATGCCAAAACAAACATAATCACAATAAAATGGGCTAATGGGGAATTGAAATCACTAGAAGACAAAGAACATGGTTCTGCAGACCTACCTTATAGATCCGTAAAAAGTTATTCAGTGTTTATTGTAACACCTTTTTCTGCTTTTTTTTAGAGGTCCCTCATTATTCCCTTTTGATTTTTGGCGATATTCAGCTTGAAATTTATAATGGTCATTTTGCAACTGTCAAGACCTGATGAATGTGTGCCATATGCACAAGTTGCAAATGCCAACCCGCCCTTTCAATTCATCAGCCAAGTCTTGCGACATCTTCATCAGGATTTAATTGGTTCATTTTTCTTTTTGTTGGCCATTTTGTTGCATAGTTTACCACACACATATGGCCATTGCGCCAATGTTCCATGTTGTTTGCCACTGCCCCTTTACGCATCGTTATCAGCCAATTCTGCCAGCAAATCGCCGTGGCAAGCATCTGGCCTACACCAGCAGCCAAGTGTCTTCCCCCTTAGTTCGGAACGGATTTGTTTGATTAATGAAGTATTGGCAAGGATCCAAATTCCATACTTATGAATTACATCTTGCCTAGAACCATCTGTCCCAATTTTGAATGGATTTCCCCCACTTTGATGGTCTGCCAATATAAACATCATAGGGTTCTTTTTTGCAGTTGACAACCCTTGTTTCCCTATTAACCATAATCCACAATACTATAGCAACAGTGTATTTTTTAGCATTTGGATATATCCAAGATGATGAACAGGTGTATGGGGAAGTCATTCGCAGAAATTGCCCAATCAAGAGTCGACACTCCAAATGCTAACACGCAAGTCTATTTTTTGAATCGGGCATTTAATTACTAGTTTCAGCAACACCACTATTAAAAAGATCTAGGGGTTCTAAAATAACAATACAAATCACGCTTTCACAATACACATTAGCGTTATGAAAGATTCGTGCGTTTGCAACAAAAGGAAGGAAGGATACACCATAAATTAACCCACCAATGTTATTTTAAATACTTTATATTTGTAGACAATCTGTTGGTAGAAACCAAAAAAGTTAAAATAAACTTGGAATTAGAAGTGGACGTACCAGATGACATTGTTAAAGATAAAGGCAGATATGACAATGTGAAAGAAGGAATCGTAAAAAGTATTAGCAAAGGACTGTATGAGCAAGGTATAGTTTTTAGAATAACTAGTTCAAGCTTTGAGCAATAATGTATAAAATAAACATATCAACCAATGCTGCATAACATTAACAAAAATTTCCCATACCCCATAGGGTTTAGCATCGATATCCCCGACACTGAAATTGTTAATTATATAATGAAATAATTTCGTATTTTTTTATTTCACGGTTAATTTTATTCCCGCACCAATATTTTAAGAACATTCATCTTGAAGCTTTCAGGTCATGGCTTATTAATTTCAAGTAGTTTAGCACCTACCGGAACATCAAATAATCTTCAAAACATATACATAAAAAGTGTTTTAAGAATATCTTACGTTTCTTTTATTTGGTTCACAAAAGGTGTTATTCCAAAGACAACAAAAAAAAACATCACCGTTATCTTTAACCATCTTGAACGGCTTTCCCAGTTTCATCCCAAACACCCAACTTACAGTAGCTTCAAGTCACCAATTATGTAATCAACATCGTTTCGTTTTATTGGTCCAAAGCCCACAACTATAGGTATGTTTTCGTGCACATGCGTTTCTTGCTCGTCTTTTACAATTTTAACTGGAAAATGTAGTTTACGGGACAAATCCATCAGCTTTGAATGCAGTTCATTAAGCTCTTTTTCCGAGTTTACCCTTAGCGCTGTTTTTTGGGAATTATAGAATTTTTTCCATGTTACATAGGTAACGTATTTCCTTTGCAGGCATTCCTCTATAATGTATTGTGTAGCATGTCCTACGTTAACCGCAATCTTTCCTTTACCCATTTTTATGTCATTTCGCACCAGAAAGATCATTGCAATTTTATTATTCGGATTCATTTCGCATATCCATAATTCCATGATCATCCACCCCCTCTTTTTACCATGTTAATCTCCAGATAAATGCCCATAGTCACATAACATTTATTCAGAGAAACAAGGTTTGCTTTGTCAAAAATGTTAGAATACCTGAAAAGGAATCTACCTATTTTTTTATACCCTATTGTGTTATCCTTTTTTCAATAACAATATCAAACTATTAGCCATAACGAAAAGCAATAAGCCAACTAACAAAATGGATACCCACCACATCTGGTGGCACATGATAGCGATTTTCTGATCTATGCGCACACCTGTTAACTATGAGTCCATAGGGTATAAAAAATCAATTAAAACTAATGTTTAGATGTTGAAATCGAAATATACACAAGATATAACTATGGTATAAATGTCAAACTAGTTTTTTGGAGGCATCAATCTCCCTTGCTGACTCATATTTTATCCCCGTTTGCCCTTTTTCTTTCATCTTGTCAATTCTAATATATGTCATTTCAGGCGTTCCACCCTTTTTACCCTGCAATTCCAAATACGGCTCTCCCCCCGCCCGGCCATCACTATTTTCCCATTTACCATCATCAACTGCTGTCCACCATAGTTTCCATTCATTACCGGGTTTGCCAGTACTTAACAAGCCTTTGTTATCTACATAGACTTCTATTTGGACAGCATTGTTTTGTTTATTGTAAATGACAACCTTTAATCCAACCCAACGATTATTAAGATTCCCTATATTTTTGGGTGTGCCATCATCATCATCATCATCATTATCTGCCGTCCTTATTTCATTTAAGAACTTGGGAGTTAACGGATGTTGAGGATATTCTTTTGCCAGGTAAGGATCACCACCAAATGATGTTCCTATGACATAGCTTCTGCCCGCATTTTTATGTCTATCGTTGTGTTCTCCACCTCGTACTTTGAAACTAACATCATCTTCCTCTTCATCCCTATTATCTAACTTAATATATGCTGTATACTCCCCATCCAAAATTGGAATATCTTCCAAATAGAATTGATCCCTTTGCAACCTTTTATCATAGTCATATTCAAACTCATAGTGTTCCTGTGGTTTTCCCCCTTTTGTTTCAAAGATTTTCGTAACACCATTACTATCAACCGATGTTTTGGTAACAGGTTCCTGTTGTACTTGGACTAGAACAATAACGAAAGATATTGATATTGACGATATCATTGCAATAATGATTATCGGTAGAACTACTCTCCTGCTGTTAGGAGTATAAAAACCCCCCTCATCCATAATAAAGACATTAAAATTTAGATTATTTACATTATAAAAAAGTATACAGGTTTTACAGTTGTAAATATTCATAGTTAAATATGGATTTATGCTGATATGCATATGGCAAAGGATCCGGATTGTAATATGAATGTGGAAGAAAAAACTGCGAAATACACGCCTATAACAAAACAAGACCCTTTAAAGGAACATATCACCAAATAAATAGGGAAATAAGTAATTCATTGCAACTCATTATACTCATAAAACAACATGTTAATCCACATTTGATTATAACAATACAATTGTGAAAGATAAATTGTAAGATAAATTGTAAGATAAATAGCACACAGATGTCATAGTAGATACATAAATTCTTGACGGCTATCAGGAATCAATAAACGCCAAGTACAATGACGATTTATTCAAACCTTGATATCAGTGGCATTAACTATACTTTTGCTCCCTTGCATACTTATAACATATAATTAGTATAGTGTTCTCTAATGAGTCAAGTAAAAAAAATCCCAGAGGGCTATCACACAATCACACCATCATTGATTGTAAAAGGTGGTGTACAAGCAATAGAGTTTTATTAAAAGGTGTTTGGAGCCAAAGAACGAATGCGTATGCTAACACCGGATGGAAAAGCGTTAGCCCATGCAGAACTTGAGATAGGTGATTCCAAACTAATGTTATCAGACGAGTTTCCGCAAATGAACTGTCTATCACCTGCATCCATTGGCGGAAGCCCTGTTGGCATATTTTTGTACGTTGAGGATGTGGACAAAACCTTTAATCAAGCAGTTGCTGAAGGGTCAAAAGTTTTGGATCCGGTTACAGATCAATTTTGGGGTGACAGACACGGCAGTATTGAGGATCCATTTGGACATCGATGGTCAATATCAACTCACATTAAAGATCTTAGCCCAGAAGAGATGAAAAAGGCAGGAGATAAAGCAATGTCAAAAATGTGCGAAAATAAAACAAATTAAATTTTTTTGAAAAATTACCGAGACCATGATGGCATTGAACATTCAATTTTATTATTTTTGAAATTGCGATATCGTTATCTTATCTGGCATTAACCGTTAAGGCGTAATTCCTGGAAAAGGCATTTTCCATTGGGCCAATTTCTAAAGTCGTTGTAAATGGGCATGATTACCCCTTTCCAAATTCCGGCACCCCTATAATTAAGAAGAAATCCAGGATAAAATTACTGAAAGGTTCTCCAATAATCCTGTTTTTGCTATGGAAGGTTGTTATTAGTGTTCTTCAATACCCGATAAAACGATTTCGTGAGGACCTTGAGGAATGCTCATGTCTACCTGCATCACATTTTCCAGTTGCCTTATTGTAGCCGATTCAAACAGTTTTCCATCCAAATAAACTGAAATAGGATTAATTTGATTCGGCATTAACTGCAATGATAAAGACCCTGAAACAGGATAGACATTATTTAGTTTTATGCTTAGTTGGTGGTCACTCTTGTTGTAATTCAACGCATCCAACACCATCATGCCAGAATATTTATACCCTAGTGCCTTGGAGTCGGAAATATCAAACATTTTATATTTGCCAATTATCATATCTTCTGCGTCTCCAGCAACACAAGTATAGTAGTGAACTCGGTCTTTTATGGCAGGGTCAGGCGCAAATGTAAATCCAATTGTCTCATGTGGTTTTAGAACAGGTATGAGAGTTTTAACCGAGTCAACTTGACTGCTTTTATTATCATTGGCGATCGCAAGCAATGTTAAATTATTAATCTGTAGAGGACCCGTATTTGTTATGTTGCCATTGAGCTCCTTAGAAGGACCTGGCGGGATCACAGGATAGTCTAATTCAAAAGTATTGATCTTTGTAAATGAACCTGTTACATTTTCATTTTTATATATAAATGGAATGGAATCCTCCGATAAAGAATATTTGGATGAATTTATTACAAATTTGAAAGGAAAGGGGTCATTATTCCTATACAGTATGGGGCTAAAGGGTTTTTCGGTTAATACCTCACCAGTATTAGTAATATCATTATGTACATTCATACCCACGGTCACATTCTGTGGGTAAATTTGATCACTATGCTTTATGACATGACCAACAACTACAACATTTTCAGATGAATCCACGTATGACGAGTAATTTTTAACAAAAGTAGCATTACGCTCATTTATAGAGGAATTGGAAATAGGTTCAGAATAAGATATGTCACTTGAGGAAAAGTTTAGAATTGTTATAAGAAACATCATAGGAACAAAAATAAAAGTAAACATACGATAAATAGGATTGTAACAGTATGACAATCATTATCAAGCCTTTGGAACTGCATATAAACTTTTTTGATGCATCATAATTTGGCAAGTAATCATATTCATTACCCATGATGGGACCAATGAGGATTCATAGAAATAATTTTCCTTCAGAAAGAAGCACAATAAAAATTATGGGAGACTGACCAGAACCGGATTAAAGAAATAAAATCTAAAATAAACACTCAAAAAACAGAAGGGTTAAAAGAGGCATATTAAAGACATTGCTTCAGAAAGGTTCAGAATTTCTATTTGCTATAGCACAGTACGACAACAACAAAAAGAACTCAAAGTTGGTATATCACAAGAGGAAATCAGATTTCCAATTATAGGACTTTATAGTTGTACATATATGTCGTTAGTGTTATTTCAATAGAGAACGATAAATGGCGGAATGTAAGGTGTTTTAACAATCAACATACGAGGCTATTTCAAAATTTGTTAGGAGGTTGTAGAGTTCCAAAGATAAAGGCATAAATGCAAATCATACTATAGTTTGGCAGCACTTCATTTAATAGCAGTAAAATAAAATAATTTTATTCTCGTTTTTAACATACACAGGCATTATGAATATAACGTCGTTGAGCAAGATGGCCTCAGGGTTATTTAGGGTATCGTTTAAATTCTAATTGCCTTTTTTAAGCATAAATATAACCTTGATTATAATATTAGCATCTTAAAACAAAGCTTAAAAACTCTCTTTAAACTATTGATATAGTGAAAAGATCCAGATTAACGGTTTTTTTAGCGTTAGGAGCACTTGTGGTTATCATGATTATTGTTATTAGTACCACCATGTCTTATTTTGTCACAAGCACTTCACAACAATATTCAGAATATTCAAATTATTTAACAGAAACTACAGACAAGTCAGTTGGATTAACAAGACAATACCAAGATGAAATCGGTTTGTGGAATCAGGGCAACTATACCAATATCACCATGGCAAAAATAACTGACTCTTTTTTGCCTAGATTTATCAACCAGCTCAACGAATTTAATGGCACAAAGGCACCTGAAGAATATAACACAGTCAAAGAAAATTTTGCGAAGTCATTTGCAAGTGAAATAAAAAGTTACGAATTGTTTAGGGAATACCTGATTACAAATAACTCCACTAAAAACGAGTTATCAACAGATTATTTGTCAGATGCGCTAAAATTTGAGACAATTGCACGTAATGCCTTTGCACAACTAAACAATAGCACCAACTAAAAAAGCTATTGTCATTTATTGTTAATTTTAGAATTAAAGTTTATGGTAATATAATTTGGCCCTCAAAATGTTAAAGACAATTACGTTAAATCAATTATGGAGAATCGTAAACAAACTTAAATTTAATTTCTATCGATATTTATGTAGGTAACTGTACAATTAAATATCAATGTTACTATAATTACAAGCATGTACAAGCAATAATAATAACAATAACAACGGTGAAAATCTTTGACGTTTCGTGATTTCCAAATTGAAACTCACGGATCCTGCTATAAGGCAGAACATGTACGGAAACAAAATAAGTTTCTAATAAAAAAAATACAATAATAACAAACATAGAGACAGAAGGCAACATAACCATAAATAACAGTGACAATAATGGCGACGGAGAACAAAAAAGAGAAAAGAGCACAACGTGGGGTGGAGAGAGGATGAATGTTATTCCCAAGTGAACCCGTATCCACAATCCTCATAAAATGTTCTCATAGATAGTATTGACTTTGATCACAGTGGCAGTGGCAAAAGCAAGCAAAGCAGATGGCATCAAATAACACTATGTGTATAGCATATCATATATCTACAGTATTTGATATTCAAAACAAAGTATCGTTTTTTATTGGTTTATTGGCAAATGACTGTATCATGTATTTTTTTGATATTATTCTAAGCCAATAAAAACGTCAGGTCACATTTAGATTTGCTATTTACAACACCAATCAATTAGAAATTTACTTGCGGATTTTGTATCTTTGAATATTATTTCCTTAGCCTTATCGCTATCATTTGGCAACAGACCTTTAAAATCTGCAAGTTCAAGGGGGGTATTGTTTAATGTAACAATGTATCGAACTCCAGCTCGTATTGCAGATTCTACTCCTAAAGGAGCATTCTCGACTATAATTGCTTCAGAAGGTTTTAGGTTCAGTTTTCGAAGCGCGGTTTGAAAAGGCTCAGGGTAAGGTTTTCCATCCTCTAAATCTTCACCAGTTATCAATACATCAAAACCGTCCAAATTATTTTCCTTAAGTAGAGATTCCACTTCTTGTTTGGACGCCCCACTGACTACGGCCTTTAGACAATCATCACAATTTAAAGACTCAATTAATTCTGTGACGCCTTCAAATGCTTTAGCTTTTTGAATTTCTTTAAAAACCTGGCCTTTTCTTTTGCTAATGCTTTCTACAAGACTGTCTTCAATTTGTCCTTCACTTTTATTTATTTTTTTGAAAACTTCTTTAACCAATTCGGTGCTTGGCATTCCCTCTAGTAAAAAAACATCCCTTTTGTCTATCTCCTGATTAGCTTTCTCTCCAAATGCAATTCGAAAAGCCTCAGCATGATAATGCATTGCATCAATTAGTACGCCATCCATATCAAACATAATTCCCTTCATTGAATCAATAATGGAGAATATAGATATTATAGATGTGTATGTATAAGCACGTTTGCCATAACTACATATGCTTTGATTTAGAAATATCAAAGGCTTATCCAATAGATCATAATCAAATATTTGGAAAATAATCATTGCCATCCGCAATTGTAATCTAAAGAATTTTTCATTAAAAAAAAGAGGGTTGACAATAGAATGGGTAGCTGGGTAGCCCCTATGTAAAGGGGCAAAACTGACATTACTGCCATCCCCCTTTGTTAACTCACCTAATAATATTAATTCAGTTTGAAGATACATAACTTTATTTGATTGTCACGCGTTATGCTCAACCTGCTCAATCCTGTCTAATATAGCGTTTAATTAAAAAAATGGTAACAAATTAATTTACAAACGTAATCACAAATAATAAACCCAATAAAAATAAAAAAAGTTTTAGTTTTGATAATACAATAACTAAATAATTTGGATGGGGCATATTCTTGAACTCACAAATCTATCATGTTCACATTTAGGGGCTCCATTGATACACATGCCTTACAAAACCGGATGTAAACCAATCAAATTATATTGTAAATCTTTAAGTTAGCATATTTATAACCACACATAAAATACACAATAACAAAAGGCAAATCAATCCCCTCGAAGGATATCACAAGGAGTCTTTGGCTTTTGTGATATTGATTTTGGTATCTTTTAGTAATAAGTTGACTTGGTTTCTAAAGGCGGTAAGTCCAATCCTACCGGCATGGGGTTGCCCTTTTGCAAAAGACTTTACAACATTTTTAGTAAATTCAGGCTCTATCTCTGGTGGTAGTGGTGGTTCAAATGGGTCAACGTACGCCTCAACTATCACCGGCTTTGTTTTTTCTTCCATAGCTGCTTTCATCACGGATTCTATTTCTCCTGATTCTCTTATTGTATAGCCTTTGCCCCCACAGCTTTCAGCAAATTTAGCGAAATCTATATCAGAAAACTCTACACCAAATTCTGGATTGCCCAAAAATGCCATTTGTTCCCATCTTATCATTCCCAAAGTATTGTTTTTGAGAATAATTACTTTTATAGGCAGGTTATGTTGGACTGCTGTAGCAAATTCACCCATAAGCATTGAAAAGCCGCCATCACCAACAAACGCGACAGACTGTCTCTCAGGGTAGGCAATTTTGGCTGCTATTGCGTAAGATAGGCCACAAGCCATCGATGCCAATGTGCCAGATAAAGAAAACTTCATTCCCTTTCTCATGTTTATGAATCTAGCAGCGAATATGGTATTGGTTCCACTATCAACTGAAACTATAGCCTCATCATCTAAGTTACTAGACACAGCAGAAGCAATAGATTGGGGTTTGATCATCTTATTGTTGCTGCCCAAAAGAACACCTTTCAAATCACTTTGAGCAGATAGAGAATCATTCCACTTTTTCATTAACTTTTGCTTTGATTGCAGGAACAAGAATTGATTGCTATCCTCATCCTTTTCATTCAATAACGGAAGTAATGCTAAAAGTATTTTATTTGAATCACCCCCAAGACCGACCTCAACAGGATATCTCAACCCAAGTCTTTCAGGTTTTATATCAATCTGAATTCCCCGAGCCTGCCCGGGTTTTGGAAGGTACTCGATATAGGGAAATGATGTCCCTATCATTAATAATGTGTCAGATTCATTCATTGCCTCCACACTGGGATAAGTGCCCAGCATACCAATGCCTCCAAGGCTATTGGGATGATCATCTGGAATTACTGCTTTGCCTAATAATGCTTTGACCACAGGAGCCTTTATTTTTTCTGAAATCAACATAACCTGTCCACCCGCATTCAGAGCTCCTTGGCCAACAAGAATTACTACATGATTTCCAGAATTTATAATGTCCGCGGCTTTTTGAATCAACTGTCTGTCGGGGGTCGAACCAAGATTCACATATGTATCAGAGGTGTGGCCAGCGACCTTATGCTTTGAATAATTGCCCTCTAA
The DNA here is from genome assembly GCA_037720485.1 of Candidatus Nitrosocosmicus sp. Lineage (GTDB taxonomy): Archaea > Thermoproteota > Nitrososphaeria > Nitrososphaerales > Nitrososphaeraceae > Nitrosocosmicus. Next base: position 1,197 of record JBBJMN010000061.1, on the reverse strand, counting down.
TTTTTTTTCCTGAACATCGATTGGCACAGTTAGGTGGCTTACGCCTCGTTGCGCTAAGGCGGTTCTGCAGGCCATATCAACAGCCATTTCTGCTTGTTCAGGAGCTATAATCATGTTATTATAAACCGATACATCGGAAAATAGCTCCAGCTGATTTACATCTTGTTGATATCCGGAGCCCATCAAATCAGAATATGTTCTGCCCGTTATGGCAATTACAGGGGTATTGTCTAATTTTGCATCATATAGCCCATTTAAAAGATGTATTGCACCCGGTCCAGAAGTAGCTACACATGCTCCTAATTTACCGGTATATTTGGCGTAAGCGCAGGCCATGAATGCTGCCGATTCTTCATGCCTGACAAGAATAAACTTGATTTTATCTTGTCTTTGTCGTAATGCCTCCATAAAACCGTTAATGCCATCACCTGGCATACCAAAGATAACTTCTACCCCCCAATCTATCAGTGTCTCGGCCATTATGTCCGAAGTTTTCATGCTTTGATATTCATTCATATATGTATGCTAACACTTTTATAAAATATAAATTGCAATGGCATATAGGATCAAATACAGAACATATTACAAATCATCAGCATACAATCAACGACCCAAAAAATATAGAGTATCTTAATTTATCCATGCTTTCACCATTGTTTTAATAAATTCAATAAACAGAAATGCATAATTTTGAACTTAATTTAATCCGTAAAAACATGCCTTTTTCATTTTATTGATTTAATCATCTGATATCTTATACAGATTTGAATTACTCTATTGTTAACGATCAAATATCTCTTTTATATAAACAGTTTGTTTTTTAATGAGCAGGTAACAACAATACATATGTATGAAGATCAGAAGGTTAAATGCTCATCATGTGGTAAAATGTTCACATCTGAAACTAATGCTACATTGTGTCCATTGTGTTCCAAGGAAGTAAGTAATATGAGCTCAGGTTAATATTATGATATAAAGAAAAAAGGATTGTCATGACAATTAATGAAGACATTGAAATTACTTTAGAATTTACATATTAATCAAATTGGGTGTTATATTATTAGTTTATGCCATCGTGCAATATGGAACCTTGGCAATTATTCATACAAGGGCTAATGAGAAAAAAATGGCGCATCTTTTCTGTTAATTTTATTAATATTGTAACGTTATTGCAACTTTTAATGAAATCTGCTAGTG
>JBBJMN010000184.1:0-2558 GCA_037720485.1 Candidatus Nitrosocosmicus sp. | reverse complement strand
AACTATTTGTAGATCATCATAATAGTGAATTAAAAATGCTTAAGTGAACAGAGCCGTATAGTCTTATAGAACATATATATATGCGTTGATTAACTTTGTCTATAAATAACAATTAAACCCATTTTAATAAATCTTCTAATGGTTATGGTTATTCTAATATACCGTTTCTGCATTAGTCTATCTAAACAGTTAAAGTTGTTATGTTCAATTTAACGATCTTCTAACATCAGTTGCAACAGCAATGAGTATCCAATTGACAGGTATATCGACCGATACAATGCATTGAAAATACAAGACTTTGGTTATGTACAAGGTTTTAACATAGCTATTATTATTTTATAATATATCCAACTTCTTTAAATAGAATAGTATCTATTATTGTTTTATATGATACATTTCCTACCTTTAGGAGTATTATGCATATTAACAGTAGCAGCGACAACCTCAACCATACGAATTTTAATGATGAAGGGTTCGTTGTTCCATAATAAGAATACAAACTAATGAGCATAAACAACAATAAATCTAGCCCTGGCATATATGACAACCATGACATAAAAGCAAAAGATGGCCACCTTTCATCAATCGCCTGACAAAAAATGCATTTAATAATCGGCAATTGGGATAAGAAGAATTTCCACCACTTTGGGTTATTGTGAACTTACTGGATACATTTCTACAATCAAGTATGCAACTGAATGGACCATTGATCTAAATTTGAGTGCAGGATGCTTGAATGACTGAAACAGGATTATTAATTTATGGGTTTGAGGCTGCCATATGGCCGCCAAATGCTGATTTTAGTCTAATGAAAAATATTTCACGATCCCGTTGGTCGAATGTTAATCATAGAATCTTTAAAGCTTGGTTGTTTTTATGTTGTTATAGAATGCTAATATTCGAGTGCTAGCACAACGGATACCACCGAACCCGCTACCTGTTTTAGTAACGAGTTTATCTATAATAATGTTTTAGAATTAAAAATCAAGGGTTTTCTTAATAATCTGATTAGCAATAAATTCTTATGATTATTGAACATGACAAAGAGTTTATCAATAATATCGATATAGAATTGGAGAAATGAAAGCATGTGAAATTTGTGGCGATACAGTATCATCATCTGGAACTACTAACAGTATATGTTCGTCTTGTAATGGTATTAGAGAATCTACAACGGCTTCAAAAGGCTCTCTTGCACATCATATATGCGGTTGTATTAATACCGATAGAAGGAATTGCCCATGGTGCAAGAAACCATGTCATCACGATACGTCCTTAAACCCCAAGATATTAATTTCACCAATGTAATATGTAGCCCACAACTATTTCAGTCCTAGTAAGAAATGGTGTTGTACCAGAAGATGTCTGTATGATTCATTTAAGGATTGGGTTTGAGGTGTATGGGGTATGGTCATAATTTAAAAACATCCACCTTTATTCTAATATAATATCAACAAATTCCAATTATGTAATTTGCCTATTTATCCTTAACAGTTGAAATAAAAACAAGTTTGCAGTTGTTTCCGCCGAACCCTTATACCCAAAGGAACTTAATCCACCAAATTAGGTATCTGATTTAGTAACTATATTAATATTTCAAATGCCACTGAATTAGAAAATAAAATAGTATGGTGCAGTGGAATTGACGTTCGGAATATAATTAATAAAAAACTTCAGATTCATTTGTTTCATCCAGATATGATAAAAGACATTTCCATTTTCTAGATTTGTAATAGATTTTTTAATGGTTGGAATTTTTCATAATTGTATACTCATTTAATTTGATAAGAGAATAAATTCAAAAACATACTTATGCACCATATTTTCCAAATGATCTAGTAGTTATCTTGCTAATCTTGACAGGATCAGGATTTTCAAATATTTGATCACAACAATATTTTAGAGAAAACAAAGCCATTTGCTCCAATATCGGTCGTAATTCTTTACCTTTCTGAGTTAAGTGGTATTCTATTCTAACGGGAGTCTCATGGAATATTTGTCGGCTGATGATTCCATCTTTTTCCATTTCTTTTAGACGAATTGACAATGTTTTAGGATTTATTTCTTCAATAGTATTTAAAAATTCGTTGAATCTTCTCTGATTGTTATAGATCATATTCCGGAGTATTAAAAGTGAAAATTTTTTTCCAATTATGTTAAATGTATTGAAAACAGGACAGCTTTTACATTCCATTCCATCTATTCTTATATTTTGTTTTAAGGTATCTACTTCTGTCAACTTACCCTAATCTCATCTACTTACTGTTATGTTACTTACCAATTTAAATACTTACCTTTTGATAGTAGATATTACAAAGTGATTTATAGATGAAAGGAAATCAGTGTGATTCAAATTGCGAAGTTCGTTATGGAAAAGAAGGATCAACGTACCACGGTCATAACAGGTATTCAGATATACATGAATGTAATAGTTGTGGATGTGAAACAATGCATGGTAGTAATGGCAATAGTTCATGTTGTAATACGGACCCAATTGAAGGTGCAAAAAAATTATTAGAAAGCGCATTTTTTGAAGCTTTAAAAGAAGTCCATGTAGA
>JBBJMN010000183.1:0-2560 GCA_037720485.1 Candidatus Nitrosocosmicus sp. | reverse complement strand
CACGATAAGCTTAATGTACCTTGCATCATAATCTTGGTCGAATTCATAATACTCCATGGAATGATCCCCACTACTTTCTTTGTCAGACAGGATTTGTCTGAAAGTGGATGTGTTATCTATAGAAATTTCGACGCTAAAAGTACTCTTTCTCCGTTCCTGACCCTCTGGATAATACCACTGAATACCAATTGCTCGTACAGGTAATCTAACCTCACCCATATCCATTGTTACATATGCACCAATTTGTTCATGAGACCAGCGACTAATAGGATCATCATCGGCAACATTCTCCGCAACATTGGGTGAATTAGGTTCATGACCACTAGAATCTACAACTTGGAAACGAAATATTTGAATTTGTTCGCTCATCGCTATATTAAACATTAACTATTTTAAAAATATATCTGATGTTGCCAATTATATACAATTTAAAGCATTTATTAACAAGATCTAATACCGATAGTTATGAGAAAGAATGGAGTATAGTGGTAATGGGGAAGCCAGTCTTCGATGGTAACTATTTTTGATCCCTTTCCTATGATTATGTGTACCATAGGTTGTATCCAAAATCATATGGATATGATTCAAGGTGAATATAATTTACCATCTGCAAAATTGATGCCCAAAGTATCAATGAAAATTCATAGATAATGTTAACCACCTATCTCATTCTTAACCGCATTAATTTTGTAAGGGTTTTACTCGTTGCATTTCATGATCCTGAATCTACACTGTTATTGTTACTATTACCCTTCGCAACCTAAACCATCACCATCAGCATCAAGGTTATTCGGATCATCACTACCTACTGGAATGTTTTTCTCATCAAAGTCCTCGCAATCCAAGTCATTGCTACTGTCACTAACATCACCTCGATTATTGTTGACGCTACCAAATTCTACAGGATTTTCATTTTTATCATTGCCATTATCACTACTGTTGTTTTTTGAACAACCATGCTCTTGTGCCCAATTTGTATATGCAAATTCAGAGACGTCACAGAAGTTTTCATAAATATCAGCGAAATCATAATCAAGAATTGCTTCGTTTACATTAACACCTTCACAATATACGACTCCCACTGTTCTACCATAGGTGAGCCCTTGATTATTATCTGGATCTACCTCTGCGTTTTTATTCAAACATTGTTCTGTAATGAAACTTTTTGCTTTACTGAATCCTGATTCGTCTCTTTCTGGTGCATCTATTAAAGCAAGCCTTATTGTTATTGTTTCGCCTTCTGGTGTCATTACATCAAGGGTATCCCCATCGATTACTTTTGTTACTGCTCCACTAAAATTTATTGAGGAAGTGGTCACAGAATCAGAGTTTGAGGTAGTAGCCCAAACATGGTTTGTAAAGGTGAATGTTCCTAATACAAGTATAAAAGTAAATATCTTTATATGGAATAAAAAATGACTCAATATCGAATATTATTATATTTGATATATAAATATACAAAAAAACAACCAGTGATTTTTCCACTCATTTATTCATACATCTTACTTTCAATTTTTATTTACATCATAGTGAAGCAAAACCAGACCACAGTCAAACACCTTTGATTCGATCAATGTAAGTTTTTGGATCTCTTTTGAGTCCCTGAATATGGCCTTCCCGTTTCCGATTACAATAGGATTAACAAATAGATAAAACTCATCAATTAGTTTTTCCTTAATCAAAGAGGAATCGAACGAGGCTCCACCGTATACTATGATATAACAAATGATTCTATCGCTTCAATGTGAGATTGAATGCCAATTGCAAGTTAGGATGTACTTTTCCATGAACAATCTCCATTATCTTTAGAGGTTCTTTTTTCAATTCAATAGCATTTTTTAACTCATATAACGAATTGCCAAGATCCGCTTTTGCTTTATTGATGTAGACAGATCCAGAGGAAGTTTCATTCATTTCGGTATTGTATACATGGATCAATCTATCAGAGTTCCAATACTCTAAGATAACTGGGCTTGTGAATCATTGCGGCAGCGGCAGAGGCAGTAGAAGACGCATTTTTTTGTTTGGTTACATGATTATTGTGCCCATCTGTATTTGCATTTTCATTTGGTTTTGTTTGAGAATCAATGATTTTTGAGAAATTCATATTTACCATGACAAATGAAGGCACCCCAAAGGTATGGCCGTAATTTCTAGAACATCATCCGCGAGATTTGCAACAACTAACGCAATGACGGTATTGTTGAAGAACTGATCACTGCTTACAATAAAAGAATCCTCATTATTTAGCATATCTTCCAACATCTTTCAGTAGTTTCAATATGCTCAAAGGAGTTTGGCATGTTGTTATTGCTAGATGATATACTGTCGTTTAAGAGTCTGTTTTCTATAAGCAGTTTATCAACAAGCGTAAGAAACGAGGAATTATCGTCAATATCAAAATTGTGTGCATAGGTGAGCATGCCGCTAATGTTAGCAAACGGTAAGAAAATTGCCGTCATATAGATTAAAAATGACAGTCTATTCATTGCAATTAACAAAAGATTCAACCAAGTATTATTGATTAATGGTTTTACTGATACGAAGGAATCCAACATAA
>JBBJMN010000060.1:0-11798 GCA_037720485.1 Candidatus Nitrosocosmicus sp. | reverse complement strand
CACTACTGCTGCCGCCGGTAACACTACTGCTGCCGCCGGTAACACTACTGCTGCCCAAGGCAACAACAATAACACCAACCTAAAGGTTGCATTTGGCGAATTCGCATTAATCGACTCAGAAGTAGTTCCAGTAAGACAGGTAATGAACAAGTATAATTGGACGGAAACAGCCTTACATCATCACATGCTAAATGAAACACCAAAGATATTGTTCTTACACTGGACAGTAACAGGTGATGCAAACCAGCTGATTGGCCAAGCAAAGGAAATGATGATGCAAACCTCTACCTATCAAAACCTCACAGGCAATACCCATACACCAAGCTCAGCAGGTCCATAATTTCCATTCCTTTTTTATTAAAAAATATCACATTATAGTTTATCATATCTTTACAGGATATTTCAGTTGGTTTGTTTGTTATGGATATCAATATATATTTTATATTTGTGGGATTCATCAACCAAAGAAAATGATAATTTGCCAATAAAAAGAACTTGCCAAATGCCGTTAGCCTTTGGCATTTCAGAAATTAAAGTCATTAAAATAGATTTTATTGGTATGATGATCTAACGGCCAGTTAATATTTTATATCCCTAAACACATGGAAGTTAAAAACCAATGTGTTATCAAATACTGTTTTTTTTATAATCTCTTTAGAAATAACCGATGTGGGTGTAATTAATTCTGTCTTATCGCTTAATTTGTACTTTCTTTGTAATGGGGATTTACGTCATGTTTATCTTTTCTTGTGATATATGTACGGATGGAATTTTATAATGACTTTTTTGTTTGATTAAAAGTCCATAATGACTGTTATTCGTCATTATGTCCTATTTTTATAGCCATGCCGTGATGTTCGATCAATTTTTGCTTTTGCTTTCACTGCCTATTGAAATATTGAGTTTATGAAATAACAGATTGTAACGTCTAAGATTGTGTTTATCCAATACTCTAAATTTATGTGTACTAGAAGTCTAGGTGGCACTAATTTTGAATGCAACACAAAATCTAAAAAACGATCATTTGATTATAAAAAGAATCAGAAACATATCCCAAACATGCTCTAACAAATTATACACAAATCAGTTCATACCGGTAACAGACATAGAGATTTTGTCTGTAATAATGGAGGAATTCGTAGACAATTTCCACCATGGCAAAGAGGAGAAAGCGTATTTTCCAGAGACAAAAAATAAAGATGGATTTGCAGAAGATATAAGAAAATTCCTAATTGAACATGAGTTAGGAAGACGAATCGCGATGATGCTGAGAAGAGAACTCGAACAATGGAAAAAGAAAATGGAAAAAGAGAATAACCATAAGTCAAATGGGGCATATGGCTCAGTAAATGAGCCTGTCGCCAGATTCTTGAAGGCATATGTTGTTTTTCTTGATGATCACATAGGAAAAGAAGATAGATTCTTTGACATGGTGGAACAAAAGGATTCGATAACAAATAGCGAAAATGAGACATTGTTAAAATATTATGAGTCATGCAAAACTCAGGCTGGAGGAGAGGTGAGGATACAGGAGATGGTCCGACTAATTGAGTTTCTTGAAGCAAGGGAGTGGATGAAAGTTTAGATATGGTGTTATGTTGTATGCTGTGTTTGCTACCTTTGCCAAATTGTAAAAACGGAAATTGCTAAATCCCTTTGTTTCGTTTTGAGGTTTTCAAAATTACCCTTATTACTATTATTCATATTTTGTAAAGCCATTTTACATTGCGCAATTGTGAAGGTAATTACGAAACCATTAAATTTTTTATTAGACTCTTTTGTCACACTATTATAAAAATTAATGTGCAGATCAGACTGCCTAAAGGGGGATAATGTGATGTCATGGCCATTTTCCCTATATTTACAACGTGAGCCTCCGTAACTAGGATAATGTTATAGTTTATCATTTACCCTGTAAGAACTGCTAAATTAATATTTCGAACAGGCAACATAAACCAAAGACCTTCCATACGAGTAACTCCGAGTAACTCATTACCGCGAAAAAATAATCTAGGGAAACAAGAAAACTTGAATGTTGTTGGGATAACCTATATAATATCTATAGTTTTTCTAAAACTTCTATATAAGTTAGAAAGAATTTATATAAACTATATAGTTAGGTTATTAAATAAATTGGGATATTAAAAGGTATTAATGAATAATAGTCCATATGCTTGTTCACTTTGCAAAAGAATGTTTGGTAGAAGGGGGAATGCTCAACGCCATAACTTTACCCATTTTAACCAAGGCGAAATATTTGATAGGTTTGATAATTTGGTAATAAATTTACGACTACCCCAAGCAAAAATTTCGGTTTTAGGAGACAACGGTATTGATGGAGTTTTTCAGGCGGGTGTTAAAGAATCAAATAAAAACCACAACCATGACCACATGCTTGGCATCCCATTAATTAAAAACGTCATAAAGAGGGAGGTCAAAAGCGAAAATGATGTTTATGATGAGAGTATTGAAAAATTACTGCCAATTACGAATGAATTGGATGTTGTTTTGTCCAATTATCCTCAAAGAGAAAGAGGCTGTATTCGCGATATGGTTATTATGTCGTTTATGTCTTCATTTGATCCAATTAGCAATTTAAAAGAGACTCTTTCTTTTATCAAAAACAATAAACTGTCAAATGAGATAAGAGATTGCATTTCGTCCTATTGTAATATACACCCGTCCATGGCAAGTGTGGTTTTAAGAAATTCAATTTTGCGTAAGCATAAGAGTAATGTATGTGCAGAAAAGGCAAATAATGGATATATATTGCAACATCAACAACAACAGCAGCAGCAACCACGATCACCGCCTTATTTTGTTCCATCAATAAACAGGCTGATGCCATATAACCAAAGGAATCCTAACATGAAAGAAAGAATTGATTGATACTCATTCATGTATTGTGTGTTTTATCATTTTTATGTCTCGTTAGGTTTTTTAACAAGGTATTGTTAGGTGAAGTCTGTTTTAAAACCCATGTTCTTTGTTTTCATGGCAAACGTTTTTTTGCATTATTTTTTGGTTGCTGTTTGGTGTGTGCATACATAATCATTGTTATGTCATATCTTGAGTCTTTTTTAATTCAATCAAGTTGGTGCGAACTTTCTTTAGTTTTTTAAATATCAACTTTGATTCGTCATACTCATCTACAATTTTCTGCCATGATAGTTTTAACTCCTGCTCTATTGTCTCACATACATCTACGTTCTCATCTATGCGGACAGCTATGCCAAGTTCATTATTTGTGAGCATTGGTTGATGATCCAAATACTCTAAATTTATTTTAAATGGCTTAAAGCTAACATCTTTTGGATAATACATTAACATTTACTGTTAACTTACTTTCACTATCTTTTGCCTTTATCTGTTGTCGTGTTGTTTCGCTTGTTGCATTTGGATTCTTTGTAGTGCCAATCCACAAATAACTTCAATTTAGGAAAATGCATACAGACACCAAATACATTTGGGTAGATTTTGCAATTTAAAAGCCATCATGGCTGTTTGTTTTATACGTATAAGATACAAATATTGCAAAATGTATTTTGGTATTTTATTTACTTGCAATTTACTCGCAACCTAAAATGTCTATTGCTTTTATGAGGTAAAAGTTGAATGGGAAAAAGCCACTTATAGGCATAAGGTAGCCTTATGCCACACAATAACAATGCAGAGAAAAAGTTATCTGGCTCTGATAATCTAAAAGTCTGATACCTGGTTTTCTTCCTCATCAAAGAAACCTATGTTGTTTTCTTTAAGAAGATCATATTGCTTCTCCGTTACTTCAAATATTAGAACTCCAAATTTATGATCTCTTTCCCAATTGAATAGCATGCCCGCTTTTGAGGCTTCAAATACCGTGTTGAATTGGATTTTCTTCAATTTTTATCCTTTATCTTTGTAGCTGGTTGTTAACAATTAAATGTTATATTTTTTGACTACCATTTACAAATGTGTTATATTATGATTGCCTGTATTGTGAAACCGTAGACGAAATGAGTTCAAGTAAAGTAAAACAATGATTATATGGTGTTATGATTGTCGTGTTTATTTTGAATTGCATGTATACGCAAACATTAGGAATGTTATTACCCGATAAAAAAGGAAAAAATAGAAATTTAAATAAATGAATCTATTTACAGTTAAAAATAGGGTCTATTTCATCTGCACACCAGGGATGTTGATAACAATGTTTGTTTTTGTTATGGAAATTTCCCCGTTATTTTGGGCTTCTAGGACTTCATTAACCGATTTTAAAACTCTGGCATTGGAATCGTCATTCCATTTTACATAGTCTATTGCAAACAGGGGACTGTATTTTTCATCATCAGGTGCTGAGGAGGCAACTGGAAGTTGAAACCCTGCTTGACCCTCTCCTCTTATTCCGTTTGTGAACACATATCCTTGCTGGCGGGCTGATTCAGAAGTATTGGCTAAGGATGGGGCATAATTGATGTGGAAATTCGTAGTGTTTGTTACAGAGGATACAATCTCTTTTACGGACGCATCAGTTGCCATAAAAAACGAAATGTTGCCGTTTACGTAGCCTTTTGATACTGGAACAGATATCGATTCTGTGGTGGTGTTGGTGTTATTGGAGTCTGTCGATGTTTTGTTTATGGAGTCTGTAGGGGCATCTGAAACCATGCTATTATTTTGTGCATATGATGTGTCGCTAATTACCTGGGTAGTCAGCACAATGGAAATACCGAGAATAAATGCTATGTGCAATCGATTCCTTATTGTAAATTCTCTCATCCTATCTATCGTTTTTTACACTATAAAAGAATTTTTGAAATTCTTGCTAATTATGCGTCAAATTTTATTTGTAAAATCAACCGTATTGCATTAATTAACTCTTTATTTCGTTATTGCTTGTTAATCTTGGATTGGATTATTCGCGATTTAGGTTGGCAAGCCTTTTGGAGTCTCGTTAAAAAGGGTATTATGTGTTCAATTACCAAAAAGTGATTATGGCGTAGTTTCTTTATCTGTATTCTCATCAACTGTTTTCAGATAATGGTTTTGGCCATATCAGAGCGTATGAATCAAGTCTGTTAGTTTTCTCTTTGGTTTTGGCAACAGCATTTTCTTTGGATATCCAATGCATAATATTGAAGAAGGCTGAAGGTCTGTATTGATTATGTTTTTCACCAATTGCTCATCAAACATGCCTATCCAAATAGAGCTTAATCCTAATGCATGAGCTGATAGTTGAGCATAACCTGCAGCGAGTGTTGCGTCCTGAAGTGAAAACTTGCGTATGATGTTGTCAGGAAAGTTAAGCTTGATTCTGTTTGAGTTTATGCAAAAAACCAGAACTAGAGGTGCGTTAACATAAGGTTGCTTGTTTGCAGCCGTTACCAATTTCTCCTTTAGTTCATCTTTTGTGATGTGAAATATCTCAAACCCTTGGAAACCCCCAGCAGTTGGTGCTGTATCTGCTGCGGCAAAAATGATGTCAACTTTCCATGGTTCTATTTCTTTATTTTCAAACTTTCTCTGAGAACGCCTGTTTAGCATCACATTAAAAATGTTACTGTTTAGTATGTCATCAATTCCTTCATTATCAATATCGCTGTGGCTTGTTTCCTTTGGGTATACGCTTGGAAGAATATCTCCCGGAAACATTCTCTCAAGTATCTTGCTATCTTCGCTCAATACATTATTTAAGGAACCGATAATAGAAAAGCATTGTATGTTGCTGAGAATAATAAGTGGGTTTTATTAACACCTGTGAACAATAAATCTGCAGTTTAATCTTTATTGGCATACCAAAAGTTATTGTCAATTTCCTTTTCTTAGTTTTAATTTATTAGGGTATGCAAAATAGCCAAAGATACAATCTAACAATATCGAATGTATAGTTTGAGATACATCAAATAGCATTATTTTTCTTTTGAGACTTCATGATTTTTTTATTACTCTTTGATCTTTTCTTTGTGAATTGCATTCATAGGTACTTTGTAGATTACCTTGTACTGTGTTATCAGATAAATGCATATATGCAGTATGGTTCCATTTGTCGTTAATTGCTATAATCTCTACAACAAGAATAATAATCCGAATGTGCTTTCCTTTGCTATTATAAGCATATTACTTTCTTAAATGCAGGATCTTTTTCAATATTTTGCATCCCATGTGGGTATAACATGAAGATGTGAAAACACATTCCTTTATGTTTCCATTCGTTTGTTTTTGATTCCTGTTTTAATTATTCCAACGTATTGCAATTAACAAAAAGCACACGTTAAAAAGTTAACTACCTTCAGATTACACAAAACAATGTGTTAATTACAACAAAACTAGTTGTTGTATTTTTATCTGTTTCCCTTATTCCATTATTTATCTTTGCTTTAATAACGTATTTACAAATGGAGCAACACATCAAAAAGGAAAGTCTGGCTAAACTAGATGCTCTTGCCTCCATTCAAAAAAACAGAGTCCAAAATATGCTTGATCAAAACGCCGAAAGATTGACCATGTTTACAAACAGAATCCAATTAAAGGTGGAATTGGAAAATTACAATAAACAAAACTCAAGTGGTTCGCTGCAATTCATAACTAGTTTATTGGATTCTGCAAAATCCGAGATAAACAGTTTCAAAGATATTTCTATTTTAGACGTTAGTGGGAAGGTAGTTGGGTCTACCGATAAAGCAGAAATAGGCAGCAATAAATCAAATCAGGAGTTTTTTCAAAAGGGATTAAAACATGATGATGCCTCAGTGATTTTCAAGGACCCTAAAAATCCAAACGCCATAAGAGAGTATCTTGCGGGTCCATTAATTTTAGATGGAAATACGATAGGGGTGGCTGCAATTGAATCCGATGCAACAAATAATTTTTTCACCTCATCCCAGAACTATGACGGTTTGGGTCAAACACGGGAGTTTAATGTAGCAATAAGGGACAAAAACGGCGATGCACTGCTAATCAGCCCTCTAAGGTTTGTTTCTGATGCACCTTTGAATTTTAAGGTAAGCAAAAATGAAGTACATGCGCCAATAGTCCAATCAACAATCCTAAAAAGAGAAAAAATCCTCACAGACACTCTGGACTATAGGGGAGAGCCGGTTTTAGCCGCAACAAGATATATTGACTCTGCCGATTGGGGAATAGTATTAAAAATAGACAAAAAAGAGGCTTTTGCCTCAATTGACAACCTAAGGTATTTGATAATACCAGCAGTCACTATAATCAGTGTTTTGATTGTTGTCTCATCCATAGTTGTAGGAAAATCCGTTTCCAAACCCATAATAAAACTAAGGAATGCAGCCAAAGAAATATCAAATGGCAATCTTATTGATGCCAAGTCAAAGGAAACTGATTATTATGAGTTATCTAGTAACTACAACAATAAAGAAAAGAATCGCCATAATGACGAGATTAAGGATTTGGCATTTCAATTTGACAAAATGAGGCAAAATATAGAATACGCAAACACAAATCTACAAGAAATAGTGAAGCAAAAAACAAAAAATCTTGAAAAGGCAATAGATGATTTGAGTCAAAAAGAAAAACACCTGAAGGCCTCCAATGAAAAACTGTATCATTTAGACAAGATAAAAAATGAATTTATCAATATTGCTGCTCATGAACTTAGAACACCTACGCAGGCAATATTGGCATTTGCAGATTTATTGGATTTTTATCCAGACAAGCAAGAGGTAATTGTAAGAATCCAAAGAAATGCTAGAAGGCTAAATAGATTGATAAGTGATATACTCGATGTCACAAAAATTGAAAGTCAGCGACTGACATTGAGGAAGGAGGTTCTTAACATAACCGATTTAGTTTTTTCCATAGCGGAAGAATATAAAGAACAATTAAAAAAATTGCCGATAACCAAAGATATTGAATTTATCTGTCTGTTGCCCAAGGAAAAGGATGAGTTCCTTGTCTGTGCTGATAAGGAAAGAATAACCCAAGTTATTTCAAACCTGTTGGAAAACGCCGTTAAATTCATTGAAAAGACGGGTTCAATCTCTATAACAATAAGAAAAGGAAGTAATGGTGAAAAGGATAATAAAGGCAATGGGGATGATGAAGTTATTATAGATATAAAAGATACGGGAATAGGAATCCATGATGAAATATTTCCAAGGCTGTTTACAAAGTTTACTACTAAATCTACCACTGGAACGGGCCTTGGTCTGTACATTTCAAAAAGCATTATTGAAGCGCATGGCGGTAAGATCTGTGCTGGAAACAACAAATACGAAAAAGGAGCAACATTTACAATAAGTTTGCCATTGAGCAAAAAGGGAAATCTCAATAACCTATTCTAAGAAGCGTGATACAAAAAATGGAAAAAACAAAAAAAATTCTAGTTGTTGATGATGAACCTGACCTCACTTTCGCATGCAATATGATTTTGGAGTTAGAGGGATTTGTAGTTGACACCTATAATGATCCAATGCTGGCGTTATCTAATTTTAAGCCAAATTACTATGACCTGGCTTTATTTGATATAAAAATGCCAAGGATGGATGGTTTTGATCTTCACAATGAAATAAAAAAAATGGATAATGAAATAAAGATATGTTTCCTAACTGCCAGTGAGGGATACTATGAACATTTTCGAAAAGCCGAATTTATCAAACTAGATAAGGATATGTTTATACAAAAACCAATTGAAAATAAGGAATTAGTGAAAAGAATCAAGAAAGTTTTAAATGACGATTAGAATGCTGGCATCAATGAAAAAGGAGTAAAGACAGGGGTCAAATAAAAATCCAAATTCCTCAATTACTGATCTCCTTGACTTACTGTCACCACGCCTTGAGGGATTTTGATCAAGTTGTTGTTGTTGCTGTCTGCATACCCAAGAACAAATACACGTCTTTGCATTTTTTCACCCCATCCATATCACAAACAGTGTGTTTTGCCATGATATTTTATAATAAAATACCTGTCTGACAACACACCTTTACACTGTAAAGCAGTCTTGGCAATAAAACTAAACAGGTTTTACAGGTTAGTTTACGGTTTTATTGCCTGCTATTGAAAATGCAATAATGTGACTCAAAGAAAATCTAAAAGAACGAGAACATGTGTTCTTTAATCCTGTTCTAACCCCGTTATGAAAATGTACGTCACATGCCTTTTTAGGGCCATGGCAAATACATTAACTTTGATATACTCGCATGAATGTTGATAGTCACATTTTAT
The DNA here is from genome assembly GCA_037720485.1 of Candidatus Nitrosocosmicus sp. Lineage (GTDB taxonomy): Archaea > Thermoproteota > Nitrososphaeria > Nitrososphaerales > Nitrososphaeraceae > Nitrosocosmicus. Next base: position 2,624 of record JBBJMN010000060.1, on the reverse strand, counting down.
GTTTAATGGATTAAATTGTACTTGTAAAGTAACGGATTTATGGCCTATCCGCATCAAGACAGTGATGAATAGTTTATCTTTCTGTTTACCAAAATATAATGTACCTGCCGTATCTTTCATTGGATTTGTATTTATGATGGCGTTGCATTCATTATCGCTAGGAACACCACAACAGCTATTTTATGGTGATGATTTTTATAAATTAGTTAATGCACAACAACCTTCTGCAAACAGTTCACAAATAAATGCAAGTATGGACTCCCAAAACAAATCTGAAAACATGATGGAAGCGGCTGGACATTTTGCTAATAACCAGATAAGGGATGGAGTTGTTACTTGGATCCAAGGCGGATACTGGAATTTGCAAATTGTTGATGCATCGGATAACATTGATAATAATAACCAGATAAGCAACAGCAACAGCAACAGCAACAGCAACAGCAACAGCAACAGCAACAGCACCGCCAACTTCTTGGCCAATTTTACCATGATAAGGCCAGATGGAAGCCTTTCGCATAACCACAAAATCAACAATTTTTCTTCTAATAATGTTGTTCTCTCAGATAACGATATTGTTGTAACTGGAATGGCGGATATTCATTCAAATAACGGGTTGGAGTATAAACAGGTTCCACTAATTGTTCATCTGATGGGTAAGAAAGTATTGGGGCTCACAATTGATGTGAGTAAAACTGAAGGACATTTTGCTAGTCCGAACGAAATGTTTGGAACACTAATTAGTGGAGTTGGAATCAATAGTTCTAATTCAACCTCGACAACAATGATGAATTATGAAGAGCCTGCTGTGTCAAATGATTCGTTAAATGAGACATCCGTGACAACGATGAAACATTGATTTACAACACATGATTTTTTCTTTTTTTTATCCAGTTTTTAGTTGACATAACAAAGCAAGCAATCTGTGAATGCCTGTATTTTTTGTATGTGTTACATTTGTTCTGATTTATGTTTTTGATGTAGGCAAAAAGGACGGAGAATGAATGTATTTGCTAAAAGATCGAGTTTTTATTTGGCTTTATTTGTTAATTTGATTATTCATTTACTGTAAAGTTGGATTGTGCAGTTAAATGATTCTATTATCATTTACTGTTAAACTGATTGAACTTATATTGCATAAATAATATTATCTGAAACTCTGTCTCCAGTTTTAATGGTTATTTAACACAAAAGGAAATCTGGGAAAATCTAAATTAGTTATTGGGAATGGTGTTTTAACCTAATTATTTATCATTAATTGATGGATTGATTATTATTTGATTAATTTTGGGAGGGGTAAACACTGTGATCAATACCAATCCATTATTTGCTGTACCATTAAAGCACATAAGTATACGTTATCTCCAATTTTATACTTTGTTTTTCATTCACGTGATAAATACCGTGTAACAAGATATAACAATCTTAATGATTGGTAACCTCTCTTTTCACTTCTCTTTTGCTAATCACGATAACAATACGAAATCTGGCACATATGCCAATGTTAATGATAGATATCGATAATCAATACAATTCCATAAAGTTTTGGATTATTGTTAGGTGATGTTAAAAAATTTACAGGAATTATTCCTGTTACAAAACTTTTACAAGATTGTCGACACTTTAATAAAGATTCTATTACCTGTTCATAAATCTTAATTGAGTTAACATAAAATAAATCCAAAGGTTTTACTTTAAACTTAAATCCTTGTCTTTTTAGTCTTTGCAAGAAATTATTACGATATAATTGTATTGGAGAAATTTGAGCATCTTTTCTATTCTTTGTTATATTGTGCTTTTCCCTTTCAAGTTATTGTACTTGACAACCAATAAGTTATTGTTGTAATTTAAAGGACAGAAAAAAATGTTAAATTTTCTTGACTCTATTTTTGTATTTTTTGTTCTATATGCTCTTTTCTAAACTTTCCTCTTCTAAATAGTGATGCAACTCATGGGCAATCTCCTCCTGATCTTCTAAAACATCCTTAAGCAAATCATCTAATCCGTGGTCCCCATTTTCTTTTGCAAAATCAACCCTTTCCCTGATGGATGTAATTATCTGTTGTTCTGCTTTTAAATCATTCTCCAACATGGTCCTAAGATCGTATTTGTCTTCACCTTCAAATTGTACATATGATAGTTCTTCAAACCGTGATGGATTTGATGCGGGTATCCCTCCTGTCAAACTTATACGTTCGGCTATTTCATCAGCAAGTTCTAGATTTTTTTCTGCGTATTCATCTAAAGATTTGGATATATGCTTCCAGTCAGGTCCTTCAACTATCCAATGCTGTTTTTTGAATTGATAAAATAACGTGAAATGACTTGCAAGATCTTTATTCAACAGTTCTATGATCTGTTTAGCATAATCGTCGGGTAATGCAATCGGATTTTTCTCTATTTCACCAAATTTTTGTACTACTTGTTGTGCTTCATCCTTATTTTTTGATTTCATATTCTATCAATAATATCTTATTAACAAACTATATATCTTATAGAAATGTATTATTTTTTTGGTTTCAGAAAAAATGATACAGAGAATGTTACACAATAAATATAGTTTTGTTATCTAACACATATGCAAATACATACCCAAAGGCATTATTTTGCAATGTTTGGGTGAAACT
>JBBJMN010000182.1:0-2595 GCA_037720485.1 Candidatus Nitrosocosmicus sp. | reverse complement strand
GACATTTGAAGAAGGCATCTCCAAAGTTACCCTATACTCTAGGTGTCCGGCATTGATAGCTATATGTTGCCCGACAAAACTTGAGCTTAAGGGTTCTGTGATTTCTTCATCGCACATGAGGCATTTGACAACATATCTTTTTGTTTGGTTATCCATTATATCGTATGTGGTTTTCTGTTTATCTATAATTTCTGGTTCTTTTACGAAGGAAAAGATCTGTTTGAATATACATCATTCCTAGGTGAAGGTGGATATACGAATAACAATATTTGGTTCAAACGCTACTTAATGCAAAGTAATGATTGCACATTATACGAATTATAAAAATAAGTTATTTTTATAACTTAATGTATCAAATGTTGATGATACACAGCATTGTTTTCGATGTTGCAACTATTATGCAGAACAAATCATCGTGTGGTGTCGTTCATATCAGGCCAGATTACCCTGCTCCATAACTTTATCAGAACACTGACAGTTACAGTTTTCAATTTTTTGCATTGAGTGGTGATTTCCTTTTTGGCAATTTTCGCATAATTGAAGATGGGACATTATGAGTATTTTATATCAAAGATACTTAAGTTTGTCACATTATCAAAATGGATCAACATGTTTTTTGATTTTTTTATACCAACTTAAATACCATTTAATACGCAATACCGCGATAAGTTAAAACCAAAAGTCTTGATTACGTTAAACGTTAGTGTTTTTGTTGTTTTAGAATCACCTAAACCGTGGTTTATTATGAAGCGCAAGTTGAAGACGGCAAAAACATACATGTTATTAAGAATTTATGTACAATGTATAATTAAGGGGTGAATTGTTGTTACTACTGCGAAAGGAATAATCCATAACATTGGGGCTGAAGATGCCGCAAACATGTTATCAAAAGAAGGCCATGGCATACACAATTTATACATTCATAACTATTTGAATATTATACTATATATACAGCCACAAAAACTGTAATTATCCATTCCCCATACAAGAAATACATATAATGTGAAGACCTTCGATTTGAGTTGTTAGTTTTAGTAAAAAAAAATAGAACAGATTAAGGGTACAAAAATTTTGGTATTCGTTTATGTTTTACGCCGTATATCAAAAGAATACTAGATTATTATGTTGTATTATCATACGATATCCAAATTTTGCACAGAATCAAATACAAACATAACATGCGATCTGTTGAATACGTGTTATTTCAAAGCCAACTGATATGATAGTCATCGACTAATTCAACAACCGCCAGTTTCTATCATTGACAATAATTTAATATCTTTTGGTTGAAAAGATTGTCATGTAAAACTATATAAAAAAAACATATTGAATGGACTATTGTCCATTACTCATTTTTTTCTGCATCTAATTCTAGTTCTTTTACGTCAAATCCTTGATCCTTTATTGTATTCACTACCGAAGATATTTTTTGCATTGTTTGAGACACATCACTTGTTGATTGCGTACTGATTTCAAGTTCACATTCTTTTGCTTTTAGTCCCTGTTGTTCCATGGCATCAAACACAGCAGAAATCTTTTGTGGGAATTGTGCTCCACCATCTGATCCAATATCCAATTCGATACTGAATTCTTTACTATCAAGCTGTTGTTGCTTTACAGAATTTATTATTGTGCTAATCTTCTGAGAAATTTGTGAAGCATTAACTGACCCTGTCTTAAACTCAATTTCTATCTTCATTAACAATTATAGAATAACATATCATAAATAGATCTATGACTTGGAATACAAAAATATGAGGAAGAGAACAAAAAAAGACAGAGCAAAGTCATTAAGTTTAAAGATGTTTTCTAATTCATATATAGGAAAATTGTATTCTATAAAGAAGATGATATTACAGAATACAACAAATTGTCTCCGCAGCCTCCGTGCCTCCAGAATTTATTATAGGTAGATAAATTTCAGAAATACAAAAGAAAGAAAATAGTTTGAATTGTTGCTATACTGGGTAGTAGAAAAACTGGAGCCTTGGAGCCACCGGATGCAATATCATCAATTTCATCTTTTACCGCATGCAAATTTGAAATTTGAACAGGCAGATTCTGTTAAAAAAATAGGACTAGTATTTAGATATTTTAATTGCATAACTAAAAGCAAAACATAGGTTTCATGTTCTTTATCTATAATATAAAAGAACATAATCCAATTCATTTCAATTGACCTGATGGTTATTTATTTCAGATTAGAAGATAAAATTGCCATTAGATATTAAAATGGTGTAAAAATATAAATTATTGTTTGGATTGTGTTGCGTATTCAAAGAGTCCAAACGAGTTATTTTCACTATCTAAACACACAGCAATAAAGCCCATATCTGAAACCTTTGTTTTAGGCATCATCACTTTACCGCCGGATTGTTCTATTTTGGACGAATATTCATCAATGGATGAGACAGTAACATAATTTGTAATTCCTTGCGAAGGATCTTGACGTTTCATCATCCCACCTCCTATACCCGGGCTTCCTTTGTCATCTTTAGTTTCAAAAAACCAATATTCTTGTCCAAGATTCTCACTTTCACTCCATTTTTGCATGGTCCATCCAAATACGTCTTTATAGAATTTTTGCGCCCTCTC
>JBBJMN010000181.1:0-2676 GCA_037720485.1 Candidatus Nitrosocosmicus sp. | reverse complement strand
CAAGAACTAAAGGAGCATACAGATACCTCACACTAATACAAAAAAGCAACATTTTTTGTTTTTGTAAATGAAGATAAGACAATGCGGCTTTTGGTGTGGATATAAAAGAGTATTTCTGCATGCATACTGTAAACACAGTTCTTAAAATGCCTATAAAATACTAGTAACATTTGATACCGTTATGCTCTAATTCAATTTGATTTGTTTATTTGCTAATTGTTTTTGAAATGAATTAACCTTACCACCGTCACTATTGACGAAATATAATTTAAAACAAATGTAAAAATACAACACATAACTTTTAAAAAAGTCATTACCAAAGATTTAACAATCCAGCATTATTTTAATTCCATTAAATCTGATTTATTATTTTGGAATCAAAAATCCTTAGAGAACCTTCATCCACCCCTATAAAATGCATGATAAAATGTGTCACACCCATTTCCACATATTCGTTTATACCCCTCAAAATTCGATCAGGCGTTCCTATTGTTATCCCATTGACAAGATATTCTTTATATTGTTGCATGGTTTTGTCTTTTCGTTTATATTGCATCAGGATGTGATTAACTTCTTCTTCCGACTCTCTAATTATGCATGGTAGAACGACAGAAAATTGCATGTCATTATGGCTCTTTCTTACAGCAGATTTGCAATAGTCTTCCAAGATAGATATTTTTCTTTTCATTTCTGTAGGCGAACCAAAGAATAGGTTATATCGGTCTGCGTGTTTTGCTACAACCTTTAGCAAATACTTTTCCCCAGAACCACCCACCATGATGACAGGATAGGGTTTTTGAATTGGCTTTGGATTACATGTCGCTTTTTTTACAGCATAATACTGCCCATGAAAATTAGCACATGGTTCTGTCCACATCGACTTTATTATGCTTAAAGATTCATCCAACTGTTGAATTCTTGCAACATTTGATGGAAAATCATATCCATATGCCATGTATTCTTGCTCATACCAACCCGCGCCCATTCCCAATTCTAGTCTCCCATTGCTTATGACATCCAAAGTGGAAAGCATCTTTGCTAATAATGATGGATGACGGTAAGAGTTGCATAAAACTATCTGCCCTATTTTTATTCTTTTTGTGATTGCTGCTGTAGATGTTAATATTGTAGTGCATTCAAAGATATTTTTGTCCAAGTCATCACTATGGTGAGGAATAAAATGATCATATGCATAGATAGAATCAAACCCAAGGTTGTCAGCCAATGTGGCAATGGTTTTTGAAAATTCATGCTGCTTGACTGGGTTATTTTCATTCTCCATTGGCAAATCTCCACCTCGCCACCCTTGTGGAATAGACAGCCCAAATTGCAATCTATTGCTATTTTGAACGGATGTCATATATGCTGCTCTAATTACACCATAGTATTAATTTAATTTATTATAACAACTATTGAAAGGATATTTTAATTTATAATAGAACAACGGCTTTGGTTGCCAAGATAGAAAAACACTTTGATTGATTCACAGTTTGCCACACAAAAATAAACAACCATTTTAAAACCTGATGATGAAACAGAACCAAGTTGGAATCATGCTTTTGCTATAGTGCGTACTTGGTAACCCATTTTATTATCCTATTTGTTTCTTGGAATGTATCTGGATTTACCGATGATTCCAAAGATACTTCTTGTCCTCCAGTTATTTCTTCCAAATAGTTTTGAAAGTCCAAATAGTCTGCAAATTCTTTATACGATAAACCCGAATCGTAGAGGCCATTTTCTTTGCCTGCAAAATTAACTGGGGTGGGAAATGCAACACCCAAACTATAATCTATAAACCATATTGTTCCCTCATCAATGATATAAACATATTCTGAGTTAGACTTTGATTTTATTGAGTCAATGCCACGATCATTATTATAACCCATACGAAAAATTATGGTTCATCGAACTATTTAGCCTACGCGATAAACACCAAAAATGATCTTTTATCAAGTCAACAGAAAACATATTGCAAATACGGTTGCAAAGATATAGAGTAACTGTTCTAAGGTAAAAAATACTCCTCTTGTTTATAAACTCTGCTTTAAGTATAGTATTTACCTAAAAGGTTTATCTTTATGTTTGATATATAATTTGATTTTCCACTCATTATGTATTTTCATAGATTTGTTAAATCAGCAAATCATTCGTCATGTGTTTTGATTCTTGCTTTTTGTGTCAGTTCATCACGTATAACACTGTCGCTTTGTATTTTTCACCCCTATGGATGAAAGATATGTAATGGTCATCTTTTTTTCTGCTTTTGAAGTTTGAATTGGTCAGATTCCTTAAATTAGAAATACCACCATCGCATACCCATTCATAAAATTATAGATAATTTTAAAATTTTTCTCTGAAAAAACAAAGTATGTGTAGACAATGCCGCACCATTTTACTATAATGCGCCATATTAACATTATAAACCAATAGAAAAAAATAATTCGACATAACAAAATTGTTAGATTATTCAACCAATATATTACAATAATTGGTGAACCATTTAATAGTTTTAACATGATCAATATCACATTCACAAAAGAGGATATAGATGCTCTAAACAGAACATTTGAGATTTTATTATATAAATCAGATGATAAAGAACAACCAAAATTTTTATTTGATGATGAGCATAGAAACAATCTTCAAAAACTGCAGAATAAACTGGATATCCAA
>JBBJMN010000180.1:0-2683 GCA_037720485.1 Candidatus Nitrosocosmicus sp. | reverse complement strand
GATGAAAAGTTGTCAAAATATTATGAACCATAATTAAATTGCTACTACACTAGAATACTAAATGCGTTAACGTTGTATGTCACCCTAAACAGCATCCTACTCAAATTCATGTCCCAAGACTTTGCCACCCGACCCCACACTATTTTAAGCACATTGCAAGGCACACAAAATCTCGACACAAAGCCAACCTTGCAAAGAGCTAAAAATGCCAACACACAGCCCGCCCACCCCGGCTGACGAATATCTATCAGCATTTGTTCAACACTTCAATAATAAATCTTTATTCAACACCGAAGCCCACCCACCACCCAATTGGCAGCTATACGGTTTATAACTTACTCATTTTAAGTAACTTCATATGCAGACAATTAAAAAATCAAAAATAGAATAAGATATAATCTGTTCTTTTTATTCAATTTATATGACAAACAATACAAAGTATTATTGTGTTGGATTTACTTGGAAGGGAAATGACCCTGAAAATCAACTATCCCGTTTTCTTGAAGGAGGGATTTGGGAGAATGGTTTTGATGATAAATATTTAGATAGAGTAAATTCAGTTGCAGTAGGCTCTAGAATAGCAGCAAAAACAACATACACCAGAAAAAAGCATATTAATGCTACAATAATTCCTGCATATTCGAGCTACTATTGAAAATCACTATGATACTTTGCTTTTAACAGATAGATATAAACAACGAAGCAATAGTGAAATTATAGATGTACTAAATGCAATTACACCTTCTCTTGGCGTAATGACAAGGGCACAAATTCAGACAAATTTACAAACCGAGGCTGCAAATATGAAATTGAGCAAGGGACGAAATTACTGGAGGGCTATGATTAGGATTGCACTTTCAAATTCTCCAAGATTTTTAAGTGATGCAGGTTTCTAAAGTTTAAAGACTAACAATTTTTAAAAGAACTAAAATGATAAATACCCCATATATAAATCAAATAACTGATTCAAGGCTTTTAAAAAGTAAATCCCGATTTTGAATAAACAAAAAGACACAATATTTATAAGCCATGCAACACCCGAAGACAATCCTTTTACGGAATGGCTATATACACAACTCACCCTTGCTGGCTATAAATGCTGGTGCGATTTAGAAGGTTTATATGGTGGGGAAAGAGACTTTTCAGATGCGATACAAAAAGAGATTGAAGAAAATTCCTGTAGATTTTTATTAATCTTTTCAAATTCTACTTTCAAGAAGGATTTTGTAATTGATGAATATGAATTTGCAAGGAGTCTAGCAAAAAAGCACAAACTAAAAGACTTCATTTACCCCATAAAAGTTGATAGTGTAAATTTCGATATAAGAATTGGACTTAATCGTTACAATCATTTTATTTTTGAAAAAAGTTGGACTGATGGGTTATATAAATTATTGAGGAAATTGGAACTTGATAATATTCCCCGTTCTAAAGAACGCAAGACAGAAATTATTACGAACTGGGCACATAACCGATACACATTGTTTTCGGGTATTGTCCCGCAAAAAAGACGATATTACAGCAACTGGTGGCAAATAAATTCACTTCCGGGAAATATTTTTGTATTTCAATACCTAAATGAAAAGCAAGCACGGGCAATTGGAGAAGAAGATACAGTTTATTCAAAAGCACGACATGGAAATTGCGTGATTGCTTTTCAGCATAACATTATTACCCTTTGCACAAAGCATGGCAATATTGAGGTATTGCCAACTGATACTTTCAAATTATCTGTTCATGATATTTTGAATGGATACACCAAAGACGACTTCCCCACTTTTGCCGATGCTCAAAGTTTTCTAAAAAGACTGTTGAATAAATCTATGAAGGATACAATGTTTAGAAATGGTTTATCTCGGCATAAAATGGCAGGGAAACAGGATTGCTTTTTTTACAAACTAGATAAAACAAAAGCTGTTAAAGTAAGAGCAGATTATCCTGGAGGTAAAACTTTAAGAACATTGTTTGGAAAATTCTTTGATGATAGCTGGCATTTCGGCATCAGTTTCAAAGTCTTACTAGAGCCTTTTTTGTGTTACAGTATTAAATCTCACTTAATATTCACAACAAACGGATTTAAGAAATGGGAAGATGATGAAAAAATGTTTTCGGCAAGAAGAAAGAAGGGCAGAATGATGTTTAATAAAGAATGGCGTGATTTACTTATGGCAATGCTCCATTCTCTAAAAGATGATGAAGGAAAAATACTCTCGGTATTTACAGACGAATATTTAGTTGAAATGCTTCCTTATACAATTTCTTTTGAGGCAGATGTGGACTACCAAGAACCTACAAAAGATAACCGTCTTGATTTGTTAATTGGTGACTTTGAAGAAGATGAAGAACAAGAATTTTTAGAAACTGAAATAAATGTAGAGGAGGATGAAGATGAATAATCTAATCCACATAGATGAACCGAAGTTAATTTTTGGTTATAACCAAGAGGCATACGACCCAAGGGACGGGCTTACTTTATTTGGTTCCTATTCTAGAGATAAATTTACAAATCCTTCGATAGGAATTGTTGGAACTGATGTCAGCAGAGCAAGAGTGTTAAAGTGGCTTCAATCAATTATGACACCCGTTTATGGAACCAAAGCTGATGTAGCAAGACCTTATTTTCCAGGTATTTTTAGCCTTGCTTTGATCTTTGCTAGTCCATAGGCATTCTTGGCTTGTCCGA
>JBBJMN010000179.1:0-2688 GCA_037720485.1 Candidatus Nitrosocosmicus sp. | reverse complement strand
ACGCTATTGTGAAATAAATCCGTAGAGAAATAGGGCACTTGTGGATATGCTTGCTGCTGCTATGTTGTTATCTCGTTTAAAAACATGTCGCTGTCTAGTTTTGAGAATACAGATAAATCCATCTTTGCTCCTGGTTTCATTATTTCCCTAAGGTCTTTTCCTGCTTCTTTTTCTGTCCACCATTTGTCGCCATGCTTGTTTCCAATATAAATATCAAGTTCTGCCGCCCTCACTGCGGCAAGTAGATAGCTTGGAACATACATTATGGATTCAGGCAAGATATGGTGCAACAGCCAATATTCCCCCGGTATCTCAAATCCAGTGTATTCCTTTATCAGACGTGCATAGAGTTCAGATGCCTTACCTATCGACAGGTTTTCTTTCCAGTATTCCAGCTTCATCAAGGAATTTGCCGCGTAAAACGTAACAAAAAACAATTCCATAAAACGGTTTCTTGATGTTAGTTTATCGAGGTTGTTCTGGTCTCTTATCGAATTGGATAATGATGATGATAAGTATTCGGTGTTTTTTGTCAACCTTTCCAAAAAGATAGAAAAGGTTTCTGCCATACCCATTGGAATCCTGTATTTATCCCAATACTCACTTGTTGCATCTATGGAACTGGCATGCATGGCGTGTCCGGTTTCATGGAAACATGCCTGAAGATCAAAATACGGACTCTCTGTCTTATATAGCACCCTTATGTCATCAGGTATTTTTACAAAGAAGCATATTGGTGAGGGATATTTGTCTTTTCTATCCTCGGTATCAAAACAGATCCTAGACAGGTCAAATTCCATATTTGTCAATATCCTTTTTACTTCGCCAAGTGGTTCTGTTTTTAGGAAATTGCTATCTATGTCCGAATAGGCTATGTTTCTAAAATAATAAAAGTCGTCATAATACTCTGGCTCTTTACCAAGAATTTCCTTGCCAATATCAGATAATGCATCTCTGAATGGTTTCTTTGCCCGCTGGCCCATAGATTTGACAAATTCTACCAGTTTTTCGTATGATATGTTTTCGTTTTCCAGGTAAGCAGACACTGGGTTTAGTCCATCATGACATTCTTTTCCATCTTCTCTGTTGCCAATTGCATTTTCTTGGTAGACCTGCTTTATTGTCGAAAACCTGTTTTCTATGATTGGTGCTATGTGTTTGGTTTTTTCAATAAACTCATCAAATACCTCTTTTCGGTTATTGGGTGCTTTTTCAAGGCTATTGAATTGTCTCCATGTGCTCCAGTTTACCGGAAAATCCTTGAACATGTGCCTTGAGGAAGCAATCTTTGTGTTTCTTGCATTGTGCAATTCCAGCTCAAGGCTCTTTGTTTTAGAGTAAGCAATGTCTTCCACGGCACCAAGAAGAAGAGGCCTTGGATGAGAAAAAAAATCGACAAATATGGTGGAGTTTCTTATTTTCATTTGTGCAAGCTGTTCTATCAATTTTTCACTGTACTTGAGGCCCGAATATTGCTTGTGCTCTTCGTCTGTTTGTGAAACATAGATAAGCTCATCTAATTCACACCAATGGTTTAGGTTCATAATAACAGCATAACATATTGTATCCAGGGCATTTTATCTTATCAGTACCGATTTTCATTCCTTCGTCTGTGGATTGAACCGTGAAAAGAGACATTAGCCATAACTTACTGGAAAATAGGTGTCAATCTTCCATTCTATGGTGCACCATATAACACTTTTTTTTAGTATCCGCCAATTTTGTATGCATAAATTGGTCAGTTGAAACAAAAAACACCAAGACAAACAGGTTTCACAGCATAATTAAATAGGGATTTTGATGTATTAGGGTATTGGCCACCTAGAAGTAGAGCGGTATTTACCATATCCAGCATATTTGCAACAATCAGCTCAGCTGCTCCGATGATTTATAACAATACACTAATCCAGAAACCGCATTATAACCAATATGGACAGCATTATTGACACAGATTCGATATTGTCAAAACTAGAAAAAAAAGGCGAGAATACATATTTTTTAGACTTTTTGCACACTAATAGCTTTGATGCAGGCCTGCTTAGGCTAAACCCTGGGGAAACAGACACACAAGGCTCGCATTCGGCAGACGAGATATATTTTGTTATAGAAGGGGAAGGGTATATTGAGATTCGGGACAAGAGCCATCGGATAAAGAAGGGTTCATGTGTTTTCATCCCATCCAAAACAAAGCACCATTTCCATGGAAACAGTGACCGGCTTGTGGTTTTGTACATTTTCAATAACAATGGATAATGGATTTTGTTGGCCATAATTTTGATTATCTTTATGAATTCATCATTTTCAACTGGCTCATGGATGAAAGATTCATCATTTACAGAAGTGGATTCCTCTTTTTTGAAATATGGCATCTCACTCGATTTGTTGTTAAAGATAACGCCTTTGCGTTTTTATCAACCACTTATTTTCACATACAGCTCAAACCCATCCATTTTGTGCATTAAGATAACAGGATAAACATGAAGTAAAAACCAGGTTCAAAATTAGTTAAAGATAAAAGAGGTTAATTGTTGCATGGACTTTAATTTTTTCATTGTTAAAGTATTCTCAAAGGTATGCCCAAATTAAAAGATGATCGCTAAAATCTTTATTATATTTTGTTCAAAATTCTATCCAGGTAGCCTATTTTGGATCTATCCAAAATAGGCATGTAATAAATAATTTCGTAAT
>JBBJMN010000178.1:0-2699 GCA_037720485.1 Candidatus Nitrosocosmicus sp. | reverse complement strand
GAGAACCAACTCATGGCATAACCGATTCAGGAAACTGTACACAAGATACGAAAAGAAGATGGAGAACTATCTCGGGTTGGTACAGTTATCATGTTGTATAATCATTTATAGAAAGATAGTTTTGGGATAGGCTCTAAATAAAAAAATCTAATTGGCAGAACAAAAAACAAATCAAACAATGTGTCCTATTTTGTTATGCTTGTTGCCTGTTATTACAAAAATTTAAAAAAGTTTATAAAATCAAAGTAAATTTTGGTTCAGATGAATTCAAAGGATATTAGAAATAGAATCAATAAGAAAATTGATGGAAACTACAAAGCACGCCAAAAAGTATTAGGACGAATCAAAGAGATTCTCGATATCGATTTTAATAAAATTGCAATTTATCGAAAGGAGATTAGCATAAAATATCCTAAAGACAACAATAAGAATACTCTGGAAAAAGAAAATGAGACAAATGACATTTTATTCAAAATAGAGCTACCAACATCTTTTATAGGAAAAGCTAGGTATTATTACAAAGGCATAGATATAGATTCGCTCTCTCTGGAAGAATCAAACAGCCTTGAGAATGATTTGGAATACATTTTAGGGGAGATAGAGAAAAATACTGATAGGATCATTCCAAAAAAGCAATAAATGAAACCACATACAAAAATAATCCAAATAAAAATTAAATTGCTATACTTTTTCCAATGAGGGCCCAAATATTTAAGCAAAAACTAGTATTTATCGAACATTATTAAAATTGAAAATTTAGATCGAACAAATGTTTTTTATTGTGTGCTCCTCGATCGGACCATATGTTTTTAATTTGTCTTTTAATTATCTTAATGCATGGAAAAATAATAAAATTTTCATTGTCTTGTTATTGTAAAAGAAATGACGAAGAAAGACTTTCTATTATTCATCCTGTGATCATTCTTTATCTGATGTATTTGCTTATTGATATTTGATTTCCAAAATTAGTTTCGGTATTTAAAATATGTGATATTCTTTATTGTGATGTATTTTAAACTGGATAAGAAATGATTTCCATAAAATTGTCTGTAGGATATAAAAGTATTATCTTCTTGTCTTCTGGTTTGAAAAGACCCTTCTATGAGAAGTGGCGCAATATCCACAATATTCTAAAATACCAGCTTTGCCATGGCACATACATTCACACTTGTTTCCTGAAGAAAATTTTTGCTTCATGTCTGTTCTATATCTTTAGGTCTTATAACAATATCCCATAATTTAGCCATTAAAATTTGATTATGACATAAGACAAATATTAACACACTACAAAAAAAGTAGGTAAAAAATAACATTAAAGTAAATATTATTTTATTTTCTACTGTTTTATGGCATATTTAAAGATCAAGGGTGATACCGTTATCATTATTCCCAATACCGTTACAAGTATAATAGGAATTCAATGAATAACGCCTATCCTAATCTTATGATTGTGTCTATTGCCCCAATGAATAATTTTTATATTGTATTGTGCTTAAGATAATTAGAAAGTTTTTTGATTCAAAATAGTTATCCTCTAAAAAAATGGCATATAGAAAACATGGAAAAGACAATAATAAAATATGTAAAAGGGCTTCCAGTGGATGCCACTAGATGGGAAATTAGAAAAAATAAAAAATATGGCAAGCTGTCTAACATAGTCCGAAATATCAATTATGATATAAAACATGGTGTTACTAATGAACAGGTCATAGAGGTATTTTTAAGAATTCGAAATGAGCCTTTATTTGTGGAATTACAAAATAATATTGAAGCAATGAATAGGCTAGGGGAGCTAGAAAGACAATTGAAAAGTGACGAACTTATTGGATAGTAAAATATAACCTGTATCTTCAGCATACTCATCTTTATTCTCTCACTTTACCATATAATAAAAAAAATTATGCGTTATATTATATTATAGTAATATATTATTTATTACAATTTTAAAAAATGAAGTATCGCTATTGCTGCGCTTCATAATATGAATATTGATACGAAAAATTGTGTTGATTTTATGATGATCTGTATTTAATAATGCTAAAAGTGTTATCGATTGGCTCTACTGACTCTAATCTTAGCAATCATGATAAATGACATATTTTACTATTTTTTGATATTAATTTAGATATTTATTCAAATTTTATGAATAATTTATATGTTAAATGCGTATCTATAAAAGTTAAATAATTGTTGATATTCATATATATTGACAATTAATGGATATAGACCACCCAGTTCATTTGCCAGATAATCAAGATAAATCTGGAGATGATGTAAATGATGATAATTATAAGGATTTCAATTTGAGGGATAATCCAATGGATGGGGGTATAAGCATTAATAAAAACTATTTAGAAGATTTAGATCCTGCGCTTAAAAGTTCTATTGAAGAATTTATAAAAACATTAAATGGTCACTTAATTGACATTTCAATACCAAAAGAACAGAAAAAAGCGTTGGAAAATCAAATTGAAGGAATAACTGTAAAAATCAAGGATATACCTGTCAACAAAAAGCTACAAAATGATCTTCCAATAGACTCGGTAAAATCAATGAGTGAAGATGATGGTAAACTTATTGCTGATGATAACAAAGCCCTGGAGATAAACCCTCAGAATGCCGACGCGTACTACAACAACAAGGCTCTGTCACTATACTATAGCGGCAACCATCTGGAGGCCATAGAGTGCTATGACAAA
>JBBJMN010000059.1:0-12161 GCA_037720485.1 Candidatus Nitrosocosmicus sp. | reverse complement strand
GTGGGCCCAGGCGATGGTTACCCATATGTCTTGAGTTATACGGGATCGATGTTTTCAATATTGCCTGCTGCATCTGAAAGCGCTGCACCTGTTCCTGCTCCTGCCACATCGTCCAACGTTGCCCAAAATGATACACAAAGGGCAAACTCCGTTCCTGCAGTCATCATCGGAATTAGGGATGATGCATCTTATGCGCCTAACCCAATTGAAATTAGTGCGGGGCAAACGATAACATGGGTCAATGGGGATGCAGTTTCCCATACTGTGACTTCAGGTACAGATGATGATCCAAAAGAGGGTGAACTATTTGATTCGGATGCAATTATTCCGGATCAAAACTATAGTATGACGTTTGATGACCCCGGGAATTATGAATATTACTGCATTTACCACCCCACAATGATAGGTGAGGTAAATGTGGTCTCAGGCAACGGCGATGAAGGCACAGGCGATGAAGGCACAGGCGATGAAGGCACAGGCGATGAAGGCACAGGCGATGGCACAGGCGATGGGCACAGGCGATGAAGGCACAGGCGATGAAGGCACAGGCGATGAAGGCACAGGCGATGAAGGCACAGGCGATGAAGGCAACGCCTTTTTAATTGATCTGAATACTGCCGACGCATTTGGATGGTTGGAATATTCCCTGTTAACCTCTGGCCAAAAAAGACTTTCCTACAAACTCCACTGCAACAGTACAGCGGATTTACACCATGCATTGACGCCATAACTCATATTGTTGGTGCTTACAACGTTCACAATGTTACAGCATGAAGTTCGTTCCATAAATTCAGTGGAAAAGCGGCTCATTTACAGTAACATTATTCAAGTTTGGCAGCCTGGCGCAGTGATGCCTCGCCAGACAAATCAACAATCACTGCGGACATAGGAGAGCGTAGACATTCAAAAAAAGCAAAACATCTTATTTATAGATACGATGAATAGCGGAAATACCTGTGTTAAAACGCATCTACACAATATCCAAATGGTGAAATTATAGGGCAAATTCTATTTCAGATCCTTAATTTTTTAAATCGACAGTGCAAAAAATAATGGATATCCGTTTGTATCCAGGCTAATTTATAATCTTGGATGTAATTATTAGTTACATATTTAAAATGGATAGTGTATACTTTACAGTGTCGTCCAACTCTTTCTCTTTTGAAGAAACGAGACTGTCATGTAATAAAGTTTTATGTGGTTTAATTATTTCTTTTGTTATTTTTCTATTTCTATCAGCGCTTTCAAGTTTTGAAAGCAATTATACTGTTGAGGGTTCATTATTAAAAAAACCATTTGTTTTGGTGAACACTACGCACATTTCCAATTGCTCATCGGTTCCTTCTAACACTAGTCTTTCGTCTCTGGAAAGAAACGGCGAATATGTTGTCAGTGCAGTTTTAGAGAAAGGTGGTGACAGTATTGACGATGGCAATGGGGGTGAAAGATGCCCGTATTTTAAAATATTGGTTGTTGATCCATGCCCTGCATTCTTAAAGAATGGATCTAACATTGTTTGTGCAGCAAATACCGCTGATAAAAAAAATAAACTCGGTGTAGATAATTTCGATGAAAATGGCCTATTGATAGCTGACACAAAATTCAACCAAAGCTATTCATATGAAATGTCTGATCCCGTCAACCCTCAAAAAAAACTCGTAATAGTAATGAGTTTCCAAAAGCATATCCAAACACAGAATTTTGACATAAATTCACCCCGTTTGCAAATAGCGAGAGAGTATGATAATGGGTCCGCTGACATGTCCTCTGCGAAAAACCAGGAAATTATCTGGACAGGTAACATAAAGGGATTCTTTGAAGAACCAATTGGTAAGTATCAGTCTGAAACATATATGGCTTTGCAGTTTAATACCGGACGTCATGGGAGCAATGAATCCGCTGAAGAGAGAGGTTTTGGGGTCTTGTATGACGTTTCTAATCAAAGGAATCCAAATCTGTTTGAATACCGTGCTAATGGGACATATGCAAAATATGACTTCAATCAAATGAGGCAATTAGGTGGGGGTGATTTCGTTTTCCATAACTTGGATGAAAACAACAATCCCAAATTCATTAATAATTTAACATACAAGGAAAACGTAAAGCTAAAGGTAAAAACATTCTTGACAAATGACACTAAAAGGGTTATTGAAACATTTATTGATGACGGTTCAGGCACAGAAGTCCCATACTGGACCCTAAAAGACCTGTCTAAACTAAAAGAACACTATGGGGTTAAAGATAAAGACGGGTTTATGGAGACCATAACGCAAGGCTCTGGATTTGTAATAGCCCGCACAGACAACATTGATACGCGCCCATCTTCATTTCAATCACTTGCATTCTAAGCAATAGGTATATTTTATTTATTTTTTGGTTTTTATGATATTTGATTGAAAAAAAATATTTGTTAAGATTGTAGATCTTTCAATAGGCGATATATGTGATACTAAAAAATTTATGTTGACCCCATAGTTTGAATCCGTTTCAATAACCTGTATTTAAAATAGCGGTTACTATTCGCTATACCATTTTAAGCAATCCAAATAGATCGGGAATGTTTTTGTGGCTAACAGAATGATCATCATTAACAACATAAACTATATTTAAATTTGGCATTACCATTGAATATGCTGAAATCTCATCTAGATAACCTATATAGGCATTGGTTCCTTGGACCGGTTGTCTAGAAAAGGTCAAAAGATTGCAAGAAATACGATGAATCCTCATATTTGCCTATCACTGTTCCTACACTTCGAACATATAGCATAACCGACATAAATGGTGCCAAAAAATCAAAAACAATTGTATGACTGAATATAGAAAATTAGGATGTTTTACATCAAACGTTATTGAATGGTTTCTATATAATGAATGTAAAACACAACTTGAAATGAAAAAAATTATAATCCTGGGGGGTATTTTTATGTGTCTTTGATTGGATTTAAAGACCCTGCTAATACTTTTTGAGTTCAAATACTTTGATTGTTATATCTAGTCATTTTAATAGCCACGACATCAAAATATTTTTTATTATATATGAAACGAAAAGACTTGTTATCATCATTATCTTCAATTAAATATGTAGCTAATGAAATCCAAAATGGGGATTTGTCACCAGTTGATTTAGTCGAAATTTGTTTAGATCGAATAAAAAAGATGAATCCTGCATTAAATGCCTTCATAACTGTTAATGAGGCGCAAACATTATACAAACAGGCACTAGAGTGCGAGGAGAAGATAAAACAAGGGGGTTATCGGGGACCATTACATGGCATTCCATTCTCAATTAAAGATATTTTTTATGCAAAAGGAGTGCGATGTACAGCAGGCTCAAAAATACTGGCCAATTACATTCCAAAAGAAAATGCACCTGTCATAACAAAATTGAAGAAAGCTGGTGCTATTCTAATTGGTACAAACAACCTCAATGAGTTTGCTTCTGGAATAACGGGCATAAACCCTTTTTACGGTTCTTCTAATAACCCTTGGGACAAATCTAGGATTTCGGGTGGCTCAAGTGGTGGTTCTGCTGTTGCTGTTGCAACTGGTATGTGTTTTTTTTCTTTAGGCTCGGATACAGGTGGCTCTATAAGGGTACCTGCATCGCTTTGTGGTGTTGTTGGGTTAAAACCTACTTACGGGTTGATTAGTAAACACAATGTCATTCCATTATCGCCTTCGCTTGACCATGTGGGCTGTATTACAAGAAGCGTATGGGATGCAGCAGCAGTTTTGGAATGCATAGTGGGTAGAAATGTTTTAGATGGCACATCAGAAGCAAAAAAAAAGGTATTTTCATATACAAAAATTATTGAAGGAAAAAGAGATAAAAAAAATGTAATTGGAATACCACTAAAGTATTTCTTTGATGTTTTATCCCCTGAAGTAGAGCGTTTGTTCTACAACTTTATAGAGTCTATATCCGAATCTACAATAATTTATAAGGGAAAAATCAATCTATATAATACCTCAAAATACTTTAAGAGTTGGAGAGACATCCGACTTGCAGAAGCTGCAGAAGTGCATTTAAGATGGCTAAAGACAAGATTTGAGGATTATGGTATTGAGGTCCGAAATTTGCTATTAGAGGGAACAAAAATATCTGCAGTTGACTATATAAAATCCAGAGACCTTGCAAAAGAAATAAGGGGTGAATTTATGTCCATATTGAACAATAAGGTGGATGCATTAATCGTTCCAACAACTATTATTCCTGCACCTAAATTTGAAGAAGAAACTGTTAATATCGATGATAATATTACTTTGAAAACCCGTGATGCTTTACTTAGAAACACTATCATCTTTAACTCCACTGGTTTACCAACAATTAGTATTCCAATAGGATTGACCAATGATGGATTGCCAGTAGGCGTACAGATTATTGGATCTGCACATAATGAAGGTTTGATTTTATCCATTGCATATGATTGCGAGCAACAACTAAACAATACAACAAGGAAATCTGTTCCTCCAATTTGCAGGGAGTGAGAATATGCTGTATATGGAGATCTATTCTCCAGGACATGATAATTATTAATATATTACTAATAATAGGTATTGATTGTATGACCTGATGATGTGTTATTCTCGCTTGACAATTATTCAAAAAAGAATTTTTATATCTATGATGATTGTCAATTTGCATATAAAATTGATTTTTATTTGCAAAATAAATTATGAGGTGTTTTTTGGATTTTTATTCTGTGTATCTATAACTAATGAATATGTGTTGTGATGATCATATATCAAATAAACACTAACAGTAAAAACCCCCATCCACCCACATCTATTTCGATTATGATGTAGAATTAATGTTTTTGTGATATTGTCTTTACAAATGGTGAAATGACTAATGCTTTTAGCATTCTCAAATATTTCATTTTAAATGAATTTGGAAACTTTATTGTTCTGTTTTGTATTATGGGAAGATGTCAACAAAAGTTTTAATGAATTTTCTTTTGGCTATTTTAAGTGCATTTTCTCCTTTCTCTGTTAAACTATAAACTATGGTTTTTCCTTCTGTTTTTCCTTCGGTAATAAACCCTAAATCTCTAAGACCTTTTAGTGCTGGATAAATTGTTCCTGGACTGGGTTTTTTTTCTCCCTTTCTATTAGATATTTCATTAGCTAGCTCTTGTCCATGCATTGGTTTTTTTGATAATAAGAAAAGAATGAGAAAGCCTAGCATTCCTCTCATATCACAGCAATCATCGTTGCCTTCTTTTCCTCGCATATGTTATATTTTATATTGGTCATACGATATATATAAATAGATCATACTTAATATATATCGTATGTCCGATGGATTGGATGAGGAGGTGAGAGACATGGGATGCGGTTGTAGTTATAGCGGCAGTGGATTAAGCACTCAAAAAGCGAGAAGTTTTTTGACTAGGGAAGAAAAAGTAGAATTATTAAGAGAGTATAGAGATGACCTTGAAAAAGAAGCTCAAGGAGTTTCAGAGAGAATCAGAGAACTCGAAGTAAATTAATTCTGTTTTTCCTTCTTTTTTTATTTAAAGTATTTAGTTAGTAGTTTATCCTAAACTAATGGATTGATAAGCAAACCAAAACATTCTCTTATGAATATCAATTACTTGCATCCTTTTAATGTAATGGAATATCTTTACCCTGATTAATTAATGGATCTTTAGTCTTTCATACTAGTCGGTAAACTCTTTACAGTATTGAGCATGTAGGGGCTGTGGCGCTAGATCATGACATTTTCAATTATTTTTCTGTTACCATTACCCATCAATACTAAAAAATCTTTACAATCTTGTGGTATGTATGTGTATATATCCATCAGTTTATAACCTTGGCCTTGCTATTTTGAGGATAGAATCGAATATTTTTAAAGTTACATACAGTTGTTTCATTAACAAAAGTTATACCTTCTTTTTTTAGCAACTCTTTTTTTATTTCTGTGCCATGCATGTAGCCACCTAATTTACCGTTAGACATCACTACTCTATGACATGGCACTTGAACTGGGTTTGGATTCTTGCCAAGTATTCTTCCTATTATTCTCGATGCTGAAGGATTTCCTAATGCCTTTGCTAGATCTCCATATGTGGAAACCTTTCCTGCAGGTATTTTTTGCAGAAGGTCATAGACATCCTCATATTTTATTACTTTATTAGTAATGACAGTGGTTTTTTTATTTTGCAACCTTGGTGACAATTGTTGCGATTCTTTTGTTTCTTTAAATGAATCCAGATTCACATTGTTACGATTCATGTACATTTCATGACCCTTCTCCATATATGATGATGATGTGATATCGATATATAGGTGAACAATCACTTGCGTGACTGATGAAAAATAGGCCATAATAATAAAGGAAAACATGGTAATTATGTCAAAATGGTCTGACAATCACTGCAAGATATATTGTATGCTTTAGTGGATTGCTCACTGTAAACAATCTATCCCCTGCTTACAACAGTTGTTGAATTTACTTTTTGCCCAACTAAATCCTGACAATATGTGGTGGTAAATTTTCTTATCCTAGTTCCACGTTTCCAATGAGACAATGGTGGTTGTTTAAAAAGACAAGATTTTACTATTTATTTATATGACCATCTGGTAAGACTGTATTTTTATTGGTTAATTCAAAAGCAGACCCATATGCAATTGCGCTGAATTGAATTTGGCTTTAACATAAGAGCAAAAATAGTGATAATGCATCTAAAATCGGGATTGGATTAATTATGTGATTGTTTGTGAATTCTACCTGCACTACCAATAATTATGATGGTAAAGATGTAAAAATACTATAAAAATAAAAATAATGTGGTAATTGAAATTTAATGACAATTAGTAGATTTCAAAACCTTGTTGATAGTTGATTCTGTGATTTATTTGCTGTACTAATTATAAATAAAGTAAAATTTGGTTCTGTCTCATCACGGGGTGTTGAAAATGGGTGTTTATTTTTGGGTGGTAGGTTGTGAACCAATCCACTTGTTTTTCTGACTTAACCAACTACGGCCATTGGTTCGTCATCAGTAGAGATATCATTTTCCGTACATCTTCTAATAAACAGGTCTTGATAAGAGATTGTGGGGTGTCTAAACACTGCTCATTCAATCCTCAATTTTTTAAATGTCATCTACTATTGGATTCCCTGAATTCCTTTTTTTATCCTTTAACTTGTGTCATTGTTTCAGTATCTTTGAAACCTTTTTGGTCTTGCAGCCCATCTCATTAAATTGAATTCGACATTTAGATTTTAACATCATATAATTTCCATTTACTTCTTTCATGTTATCCAAAATTTCGTATTTCGTATATGATGTAGCTTCGCATTTACTTTACAAAACCAATCTTTTGGTGAATCAGAATATAACTATTTGTCCTTTGTTTGGATTTGTAGAGTCTGGTTTAACCAAAAACTCTTTGTTAGTTCATCAAACCTTATTTATCATTGTCTCCAAAATATTCAACATCTTTCCTTTTCTTTTTCTGGTTGTCCTTTTCTTTTGCGACAAAACAAGGGTAAAAAACTTTCCATCTATCGGTTACGTTGGATTATGCGTTGGCGCGTTATATAGCATTTAAATAGGATCAGGTGTAGATATATTTAAGGTAAATTATTAAACACTCCATACTCCTAGTGCTACAGGCATTCTCCAGCAGAAATGTAACACCTTTGTAATACCATGAAGTTGTATATATATTTAGTTTAAAGACCTTTGAATCGACGTAGTTTTTCCACAGGAAGTTTATGATTCTCTGCAGTGTTTATGTACAAAGATGCAGACTGTGCAAATAGCGTAATCTATGACTAGCATGCCAATTCATGATCCCACAACAAGTTAATCCATTGCAATGTCACGGACTGTAAAAGTCAATGATTTATGCATGCTGCGATAATGCAATGATTTTACGGGTTGTTGTACATTGTCCAAGCTTTTGGCTCTGTTTAACCCTTTGGCGTTGACTATGGGTGCCCAGTTTTTGGCGGTACCAATTTCCGATATGGAAAAATTGTCTGCAAACGAAATTTTATGGCACCCAAGAAAATTTATTCCGGGGAAGGCTTGTCGATGGATTTTCTGTTGCATGTGGTTCATCACCTCTAGCTTCAATGTTAATATGATTCCAATCTTCACAATAAAGTCGGTTACCATCCGTTAAAAAAATACTTTGCAACCTGGAAGCACTCTTGAATAATATAACCTTTCCTTATGCCAACCATTGGAGTGGGATAAAGTTTCAATTTGTTGTAAGGCATGTAATTTTTTATAGCGTCTATATCACCTGTAGATGTCATTGAAGGGCCAGCATCTGAATAAAATATTAATCATTAATATGGAAATTTATATTTTAATAACAATAATAATTTTATATCTTAAAGATTTTTTAACATATCGCTTGTGATATCTAATTTTATGGTTGAACGAGACGAGTATACTTCTTTTTCTTTAGTGTTTTGCAAAATGTCAGCTCCAGCGCCTATAACGCATTCTCGTGCAATCCTGACACTGTTTCTTATCGTCGCATTCATTCCTATAAAACAGTAGGGTTCGATTATTGTATTTCCTGCTATAGCCACATGAGAAACAATGAAACAATGATTCATAATTGTTGTATGGTGGCTTATCACGTTTCCTGTCCATATTATCACGTCATCTTCTAATTTTACAAATGGCTGAATAACGTTGTTTTCAAAGATAAAACAGTTCTCTCCAATTTGAAATTCGTCATTGACAATAGTACTGGGATGGATATAACTTATTAAAGAATATCCCTTATCCTTGGCATCTTCAAAGAATTTAGCTCTTTTTTTATTCATATCCGTATATCCAAGAGCAATGAACATATGAAACTCATTAGGGGGGTAAGTTTGTTCTATTTTCTCAAACGGAACTACAGGAAGGTTATAAAGAATGCTTTCTTTGATGGCCCATTCGTTTGCCGAAAACGCTTCTATATGAAACGCAGGATCTTTACGCAGATAAAGATAAACAATTTTTGCAAATCCGCCAGTACCAAAAATAACGACCTTTTTCATGTTCTAAAATAACAGCCTAATTGCTTAAACTTTTAAATTTTTATTTCGCTGTTAATTAATTATGTGGTACTTTTCCTTTGATTATGAGGTTAGCCACATCTATGCCTCTGCTGATCACTGTGTCTTCCTGACCGGATAAATATTCTAAAATGTTTTCATAAGCTCTTCCTCCTTTCATCTTTAATACGTTATCATGCCAAATTACCGTTATCACATTAAATTCTTTATTTTGATTTTTCGCATAATCCAAAGTATGGCGAAATATATCAACAATTTTGTCTTCTTGTATATTCATATATGTAAATAAATACGCATCCATAAGGGTAACAGGAAACTCTATTATACCGTCAAGAATATTGTACCCCATCTCTTCTTTGTCGATTTTATCTTTGGATTTTCTATATGAGGAATCGTATAGAAAGCCAAGACTGTTAAGAATGGTTGGTAATTTATTGCTGAAAGCAAGGTAATGTGAACGGTTTGCTTTTATGGGATGCCTGGAAAGCTCTTCCAGTTTCTTTTTTTCATCTTGAATTTTACCAAGATCGTTAATGGATAAAGGATCGCAATGTAACCCTATCTCCCAGTTGCCTTCATACAATGCTCTAATATCATCTTCATAATCTTGATAGTTTCCATTTTCATAAATAGTCCTAAAGAAGAATGTAGATCTTGTGTTATATTTTTCTTCTAAATACATGTAATCAGGCAAGTTATAATATGGGTTTTTAATGTGGGCATTTTGTACAATTTTGGGATCAAACCTTTCCTTTCGGGCAACGATATGATCGATAGGAGCTCCTTGTCGCCTCCAGTCAACATCATGACTCATGAAAATGTATTGCAATACGATTTCATTGTAACAAATAATTTGACTATATATTTTCTTTAACATCCATATCAAATAATATCCTTGGCCGTTTTCAATTTAAAACTAAAACCACTTTTTTGTCAAACAACTTTGTTAAGAAAAGTCTATAGTTTACCTAATACAGCTGGCTGTAATGCCATAGTATCTTAAGGATAGAACTGAATGTTTTGAAGATTGATTTCCTTGCAAAATGGCAACAAGTATAAATTATAACATTTTGGGTTCGATTGGATTATTGGTATACTCACACTCCTGATAAAGAAATTACCTTATTAACCGCGCCTAAAAGTGGATTTAATTGCCGATATTCGTATAAAACAACGACGAATAAGTCTAATTCATTTCTATGATTTTAATTATCGTTTTTACTAGCATATGTATATATAATATTATAACAGTAATAATGCGATGAAAATTTCTCTTATATCCGCAATTACTGTTGCAGCAATATTTTTTGTTGCAGCAATGACACCAAGTATTATATCATTAGTTGATGCACAGAACGCACAGAACGCAACAAACGCAACAAGCCCAATGAACGCATCAGCAATGAACGCATCAGCAATGAACGCATCAGCAATGAACGCATCAGCAATGAACGCATCAGCAATGAACGCATCAGCAATGAACGCATCAGCAATGAACGCATCAGCAATGAACGCATCAGCAATGAACGCATCAGCAATGAACGCATCAGCAATGAACGCAAACAAGACGCAGCAACCCCGGTAATAGTAAGCCAAGTGAAGACGTAACAGGCGGCGACGGCTCAGGCGGCAGTGAAGGCGGCGACGGCTCAGGCGGCAGTGAAGGCGGCGACGGCTCAGAGTGGCGAACAGTGAAGGCGGCGACGGCTCAGGCGGCAGTGAAGGCGGCGACGGCTCAGGCGGCATGAAGGCGGCGACGGCTCAGGCGACAGTGAAGGCGGCGGCTCAGGCGACAGTGAAGGCGGCGACGGCTCAGGCGACAGTGAAGGCGGTGGCTGCCAACAATAACTAAAAAAAACCATAGTTAAAATAGATAATAAAAACAATCTATTTTTTTTATTTAATTTTAAAATATATTGATATACTTTAATTTCCTGTTTGTATTAATAACTAATTTGCAAATTTAGTCATAATGGTAAAACTTTGATAAACCATCTAATAATATATTAAATAACATAATAAAGGAGCAGCAGCTCTGCAACACATAGAAAACATGCTAATTAGTTAAGATGATTTGGATTCAAAATTGAATGCCAAAAAAAATTTGGGTAGTGTTTTTTTTTGGTGGTCATCGTAGTCTTTAACTTTGTTGTCTATTGCCAAAAACGATTTTTGTTACATTAACGCGATTGCAAAAGGCTCAAAACGTTAGCATCAACCACATTAGTCCCAAGTAATTCAATCCCTGTTGGTGCCATGAAAAGTATTCCAAATAAGAACCTCAGCAAAGCAACAATGACAATTATAGCTACTATGACTATTATTATAGTCCACAATGTTCCAAGCATTTTCTCATATTGTGTTTCTCAGCATTATATATTAAAACTAGGTCAAAATAATCAATAAATAAGTTATGTGTTTTTTATCAATGGCTTTTCTTTCCACCCACAAAACTTGCCAAATAGTTTAGGAAAGGCCAATTACAGTATCGCATTAGCGGGTTCTGTATGTATACACATACACATACATTTATTTTTTTTTACTTTTTTTAGCGGATAGATTCTGTTTACTCTTTGGGTGTTGTTTTTGGGTTGTAAGGCTATGCCATATCTGGTTTTGCTGAAACCATACGCGGTGTTAAACCAGTTGCTTGGTTTCCTCAGTTGATTTATTTTTTTTTTGGTGTTCAAACGGTCTGGAAAAAACATGCTGAAAAATTATGTCTTTTCTATTGCCTTAAAACTAAATATATATGAATAAATGGTATTATAGGGGTGTTACATTCGTATTGGAGAACACATGTAGCCCAAGGTTGACCCAATGTTTAATAATTTACCTTAAATATATCTACACCTGATCTTATTTAAATGTTATATAGTACGCCAACACATATTTCAACGTAATCAGATAGATGTGAATGTGACCTTTGATCCTCTATGGCATATAAAATTTTGATAACGCAAAAGAAGGAAATGGAAATTATGTGATCCGTTAGAACCTAGATGTTGAATATAAATTAATGAAATGGTCTGCAAAACCTAAAAAAGGTTTCAAGGATACTGGAAAAATGGTACAAGGGGATGGAGAGAAAAAAATGAATTCAGAGAATCCAATATTAGAT
>JBBJMN010000177.1:0-2826 GCA_037720485.1 Candidatus Nitrosocosmicus sp. | reverse complement strand
ATCCGCCGTAGATGGACCTATACCTTTTGCCGTATTGAAAACTCTATTTAACATTTCTTCAGCTTGTGAAAGTTCCCTATCCATATCTCCAAAAAAATTTCTGAATGCATTCCTTCTTGGAATTATTCCCCATTCATCAAACATTCAAATCACCTGACATTTTGTAGAATCTATTACTTTATATTTTTTTTTCTAACGTTTAGTGTTAAAAATAATAAAGAAAAAAAATTATATTACAGAGTATAGATATGAGTGGACTTACTATCTTTGATGATGCCGATTTTATTACATACGCACAGAAACTAAATGACCAACATAGCAATAGCAACACATCGCCGACCAATTATATGAATCGCTAAAGATAGCTAGGGATTCACACATGAATAAGGACCAATAATATGAAAACTGAAATCTGTTAATTGAGGTTGTCTACGGGAAACAATAATGTAGAGTGTATCAAATTAACAATCGGGATATATATGCACTGATTATTGTTACCAATTGAGTCAGTAAATTTAAATTCAGCCGTTATTTTATTTAATTCTACAAATTTTGAGGATGGTTTTTCTTTTAAAATATGATAATGGGCAACAACACCTCCAACCAAGCCGGTATGTACAAATAGGATTTCCCTATCTTTGAATGTGATCTGATAAAGCATTGGTGTAATGGCCATAAATGACTGTGACATGTATAATATGACATTTAACAAATCCTTCATATTTTCATATTGTAAGTAAGTAGTAAACCATTCTCCTTGCGACATATATTACCTTACAAGTCATATTATTATATGTGTTACCTATCATCATACTAATAGGTAGTATCTTTTTTATCCACTAATTATATCTGAAGAATTATATAAATCGTTTGAGGTTGCTTCTGGCGCTGTTAACTTAACGGTAAATCTATAGCTTGAAGATGTTCTATCTCTTCTATGATCAACAAAAGAAACAGAACATCCTCATCAGATATGGTCGAGCATTGTATTTGTACTTTCTTGGATTATCTACCAGAGGCGTTGCAAAGCAATGTTCTTTTTACACAAGGTTAAGAGAAGTCACGTCGCAATCTGGAATTGGATTCAAAAAGGTCATCCTAGAAAGATATCCTCAAAATGAAAGAAAATGGAGGAATATATCGTCGATAAGACCTTAATCAAAGTTGGATCAAAGTTAGTATGGCTTTGGGTAGTAATAGAGCCTGAAACCAGGCAGATTCTCGCACTGTCTATATCCAATGAGAGAAACATGCTAATAGCAGAAAGGTTTCTCTCAGATGTAGAAAAGATTCATGGAAAACATCCTGTATCAACCGACGGTGGTACTTGGTACCCGATGGCTTGTAAATTCCTTAGATTAAAGCATCATATACATTCCCCATTTGAGAAAAGCCTGATAGAACGAACTATGCAGTATATCAAGGATAGAACTGAATGTTTTGACGACTACTTTCCTTGTAGAACAATAAACTGTAAACTAAAGCATGTGCGAAATTGGATGAATCTATTTGTTGAATATCATAACAAGGAGTTATGCCGCTAAGTTAACAGGGCCTTGCTTCTAGTGTATATCTTTTTATACTAATATCATAAGTTTATAATTTTAGATTTACCTCATTTCTATTCCGTTCTATCTGCATTAAGAACTGATTTACAAAATATTTCTAAAATTCTTGACCTCTATAGTCTCAAAATCGGTCCAAATATTATACCCTGTGTATACATATACTTGAAAGTGTAAATGTGGAATATAGGTAAAACCGGTCATTCCAACTTTGGATATCTCTTCACCGGCTTTAACCATTTGATTTAATTTGACCTTGGAGCTCTTGTAATCAAGGTGATCATATCGAGATATTCCCCGTTTGAATGCCTGATTGTAATAAAATTAGTATACCACCAATATGATGCATCAGGTCCTCCAACATTAAAATCATCATTGATGTAAGTTACTACCCCATCTGCTGCAGCAAGAACGGGTGTACCTTTAGGAGCAATAAAATCTACTGCATTCCGAAGCTTACCGACATGAGCCGGAGAAGATGATCTATCTATTCTTTGCAACAGGTCTCTCGGCAAGGGGATCACGTACGTGTTTTTTGCCCTCATCAATAGAAAATATTCACTTTGTATCGATTATTGTTTATTATAGTATAATAAGACTAGCTAAACCCTATGGTGTCATAGATAAAGACACGTTACAGTATATCCATTTTCCCAAGATAAGAAACAAGTGAAGAATCTCAGCTCAACTTGATCGGATCAATATGCACATTACGCCTATGTATTATTTCTTTTATAGTTTTGTTAATGATGTGTAGAGTCTTTGGTGGTAGTAGATGCGTTCATGTTTGAATTGGCTGCATCTTTAACATCTGCTGCTATTTGTCTTGAATTTTGTTCAAAGGTTCTTGCAGCGTTTACTCCCGTGTTTGATACGTGTCTTGAAATATCTTTTGCTTGTTGTAATACTGGTTTCCATGCATCAAGGGTTGAGAAAATAACGTTGTTTGAAAGTCTAATGGCTGATACGGTGTTGTCTGCAACGTTACTCACGAATGTTGTATATGCTTTAGCTGCTGCATCAGGAGAACAGAAGTTGGTAACTAATCCATTAAAGACCTCATTGTATGGCCTCCATGCTGATTGGAGTGAATTAACAACTTCTTTTTGAGAATCAATATATTCCTCTGAAATCTCTTTTGCGGTTTGTAGTGATTGTTCTTGATAACTATTTACAATGGTATTAATTCTTGGAATTTGGTTTCTTGATTCATCTATTGATTTTTTGATATTATCTTTGGTTTCATCTAATGATCTGTTAA
>JBBJMN010000176.1:0-2832 GCA_037720485.1 Candidatus Nitrosocosmicus sp. | reverse complement strand
AAAGTATGTCCTGTTTGTGTGCGTTGAGAATGCAGGGCGTAGCCAAATGGCAGAGGGATTATTTAGGAAATATGCACCTTCAGATTATGAACCCCTAAGCGCTGGGACCGTTCCTAAATCTCAAATCAATCCTCTTGCTGCAGAAGTGATGAGGGAAATTGGCATAGACATGGGCAGTCAAAAACCAAAGGAGCTTAACGAGGAGATGATAAAAAACGCAGACAAAATCATCAATATGGGGTGTATGGATAAGAATTTCTGTCCAACACTATTTGTTCCCAAAGTCAGGGATTGGGGAATAGAGGACCCAAAAGGAAAACCAATAGAAAAGGTAAGGGAGATAAGAGACGAGATTGAGAGGAAAATAAAGGAAATGGTTGAAGAGATTGGTAAAGAAAACACGAATAACTAAATAAGACTCGCCTCATCTGATATCAGATACAAATATTTATAATAAAAAGAGCGAAAGCATGATTAAAAAAGCAGGTCCGGTTACGGTAATAAGAAATAGATTATCCGCCAATCAAAAGAAGTTTCTTGCCGAGGTTATTGGAACATTTATCGTAGTGGTGTTGGCCACAGGTTCTGTGGTTATAGACGCCAAACTAAATGGGGCACTGGGCATACCTTTTGTTGCATTTGCTCCATCTGTAGGTGTTGGAATTGGTGTCTACCTGTTTGGTAAAGTTTCGATGGCGCACTTTAACCCTGCAGTAACACTAGGCTTTTTGATTACAAAACACATTACAAAAAGACTGTTAATCCTTTACATTGCAGCAGAGATAATAGGTGCCTTACTTGGAAGCATTTTTGTAAAGTATATGATAGGGAGTGAGGCTTTTCTGGGCGCCAATTCTCCAAACTATGCTTACCCTCTACCTTTGATATTTGGTGTAGAGGTATTGGCTTCTGCGCCGCTTATGGCCGTAATCTTGGTTGTAGTGCATAAAAAAGGCCTAAGAGGTTTTGGTGCAATCGCTATTGGCGGGATTGTTGGCTTGGACATTTTCTTTTTGTCATTCATATCTGGAGCATCAATGAACCCCGCGCGTTCATTGGCACCTGCCATAGTGTCTGGAGCATTAGCGAACCTCTGGCTCTATTGGACAGCCACATTTATTGGCACATCTATAATTGCAACCGCATATAGAAAAAAATTCCATTAGTGAATTGTTTATTTTTGCTATCGTTGCGTTGCTAGCCAAAATTAACGCATTTTGCGTTGATCCAGGTTCGCTGGGTAAAACAGGTTGCTCAAATCGACAGTATGCTTTACCGGCAGTGGTTTAATATCAATTAACTTTAATTATTAACTGCATATGCACCATATAATAATTTCTCAGGGCTCTGTTCACTTAACGCTAAAGCTATAGATTGAAGATGCCTATTTCCATTGTGATTGGTAGAAACAGGACACCTTCAGTGTATATTGGCTATTGTTTGTACTTTTATTTTTCAGGTTTATCTTTAAGGAGAACCTCTCAAATACTGTCTTCACATTTTATCAAACGAAATCATGTTTCCATCTGGAACTGGATACAAAAGTACAAGCCCCAAAGGATATCGTCAAAGAAAAAGAAGTTTGAGGAGTTTGTCGTTGACGAGACATTGCTTAAAATTGGTTCAGAATTGGTATGGCTTTGGGTAGCAATTGAGCCTGCAAATAAAGAAATTCTTTCAATTAGCATATCCAAGGAAAGAAACATGTTTGTGGCCGAACGCTTTCTGTCCGGCCTTTTAGAGGAACATGGGGCGCATCCTGTTTCGACTGACGGTGGAACATGGTACCCACAAGCATGCAGGTTCCTGAGGGTGGAGCACCATATCCATTCCTCTTATGAGAAAAAGCATCATCATTGAGCGTACAATGCAGTTCATAAAGGACAGAACTGAATGCGTTGATGATTATTTTCCTTGCAAAAAGAAGAGGTGCAAACTAAAGCACGTGATTAATTGGCTGAATCTTTTCGCAGATTTTCATAACAAGGAATTGAAGCTTAAATGAACAGAGCCAACAATCTGAATAATACTATTTAAATAAAATGGATAATAATTAAAATAAAAAAATTAAAATGAAGAACGTCAATGCAACGTGATTAGAGCTTTTCTACTATCTCGTCTTCGTAGTAACATTTTACAACTATCTCATTATTTATTGCATTATTTATCTAAATTGAATTTTTTTAATGTGATGAGTTAATTAAAATAATTAAAAAATTTTAATCCTTAATTGTCAAAGTAAATACTGACCAAATAGATTCATATCTGCTTGAACCATAGAGTTAAGTAGGTCAATCAACAATTCAAAGATTAATCAGATACCGAAATCTCATTTGTAGAGATACATGTATTGTTGATCTTAATGCCTAGCATCCCGCGTTTTAGTGCCAGCGGGATTAGAATTCATTAGGTATCCATTGAGTTGGCATTAGTTAAGAAGTAGTTATGTTCACTTATACCAGGCAAGATTACCCATATCCAAGAGTAAAGAATTGAGGCCAAATCGTATAATTGCAGATTCAAATAAAAATTAAAAGTTAACCACAGCCACTAGGTGTTCTATGTTCTTTATGTTCTAGTTTGATATGTTCTTCTTCATCATCTACATTGTCAAAAGTGATTCCGCACTGATGGCAGGTGAATCCTTTTTTCGAATTTTTAAGTTCTAATTCTGAGGACGTATCTTATAATATAGCATTTGGCCGATATAAGGATCAAGGTAACAGCGCAGTCCAGGTTAGCTCTAACCACAGATAGCGGAATTTTAAGCCTTTTTGTAAAAAAAATGAATTAATTTTGTAAAATACATGGTATATGCCATTGTTAAAATAG
>JBBJMN010000009.1:0-35170 GCA_037720485.1 Candidatus Nitrosocosmicus sp. | reverse complement strand
ACGGAACCAGGAATCTTCATTTCTGCAGCCCACTTTGTTACTGGTTTGAACATGTTAAGGAGGTCAACAAACTGATGCGTTTCCTTATACGCACGATTGAGGCCAACTTGCGCACTTATAGCAACCAAAGGAGCGCTATCTGTGAACGCATCTGCTGTTCCCAATAGTAGATTAATGGCTCCCGGACCCAAAGTCCCAACACATACTCCCGCCTTGCCCGTAACCCGGCCGTACATATCAGCCATAAACGACGCAGACTGTTCATGGTGAACCAGGATAAATCGAATAGATGATGAGGCGTCCAATGCGTCGATAAGACGAATGTTTTCCTCGCCCGGTATACCAAAGACGTATTTGACGCCTTCGTTTTCAAGGCATTTGACTATAAAATTGGCAACAGTCATTTCTTTGCTAGAGAATCTTTCTTTTGCTATAGTCTCATTGTTATCATTCATATTGATATAGTATTGGTTCTTCCCCAATCTCCCTTAAAAGTCTCCATGATAATGGTGGCCATCAGAAAGATGTTGTCAAAGTGGAGTGAAATGACACACATTAAAGTTTAGGATGGGCTTTCCCACCAAAATAAACGACATACCAGCAATACCAGAAAACGCAGTGGCCAAACAAACTAAAGGATTTTTTATGGCCCGCCAAAGACAATGGTAAAAGAGAATATCGCCACTTGTTTTGGAGTTCCGGGGCTTGCGCCCATATCAGCCACATCCAAATTAGTTGATGCCAGTGATTTATGCGGTGCAGCAATGTGGCTGAATGCCAACTAACACTTAACTTATCATGCACATGTCCCAGTGGTTGTTGCTCCAGGGATATATAATGCATTTAACCAATTGTCGACTGTTGTTGATTTGTCGACAATAAAGCCATAGTTACAAACACTGTTTTTCATCAGTAGTATAAAGAAAATATTTATATTAAATACAAAAGCCAAAAGCACTTAAAAAAAGAAATGAATAGCACAAAGAAAGCCGTTTTGCATAGAGATAATTACAAGTGTAACGACTGCAACTTATCAAAGAAGTCGCTAACAATTCATCACATCAGGGAATTAAGCAAACACCCAGAGCTTAAATTCAAGCGATCTAATTTGGTTACCCTTTGCCAGAGCTGCCACAAAAGAAAGCACAGCAAAAACATGTTGTAGTCGGCATTAAAGGCCATGGTACTGCACTAGAATGCACAGGTTCCAGTAACGGCAATTTCTTTAAATGGATGCGGAGATCCGACAGCAGCACCAGTAGAACAGACAATCATCTTTGCCTTAAGAGGAGAGTTATTAATTGATCTATCAAAACAGCTTATTGTTTTCCATATGGCATTTGTAATTATATATACACATGCATCACATGTAATGTCCATTATGCAATCTGCTTGAAGATATTAACTTGGTTATTGTTGTTCCATTATATTCATCATAGCTCTGATAACCACCTTATGCAAATAATCCACACATCCTTCTTAACTCACATCGATTTCACGATTTAGAATAATCGAACCCGCATTCTCTCTAGGCCATTAGAGTTAGACCAAGTCATCCAATTGGATGATGGGCCAAAATATGTTGTAACTGGTGTTTTTTTTGGAGAGCATATGGCCTCATTCGATAGGAAAGAAGTGATGCAATACCAGTCCATCTCCAGGTCTATCTAATTGTTATGCTAGGATGATTTTTTTTATGGTATAATTACCATATAGGAGAATCCAATTTGCATAATTTTAGGTGTATAGCAGTTAGCACATTAACCCACAACCCTTTTCACATA
Organism: Candidatus Nitrosocosmicus sp.; assembly: GCA_037720485.1. Lineage (GTDB taxonomy): Archaea > Thermoproteota > Nitrososphaeria > Nitrososphaerales > Nitrososphaeraceae > Nitrosocosmicus. The sequence continues at coordinate 33,386 of JBBJMN010000009.1, read as the reverse complement.
ACCTCAGATATTCAAACAGCTTATATGGGTAAACATCACAAATGCAAAGATATAACAGAAAGGTAAATAAAAGACTAAGAAATCAACACAACAATACTTCTGCCGCCTTCAGCAAAACAACAATGAAGAAAACATAAATACAAAAAACATATTCATAGTTGACTATATGGATTTAATTTATCAAATTTCATCCCTTTTTGTCGTCGTATTAATATTTATTATCTCGATATATACTTTTATGGTAACACTCCGCTTTTTCACAAAAAGGTAATGTTTTCGCGGGAAATCCATTTATTATGGCGACGAGGCCAAAAACAAATTTTCCCTTTTGCTTTATAACAGGATCCTTTAGCGATCCTGTTGAGTATCCAAAATTAAAATCGGTGGATTTGCACCAGGGAATCAAATACAACTGTTCAGAAAACTAGTATTATTTATGCGCCTGTTTTACATTATGGGTCGGTCATGTCTAAATTATTATGACACATCAATTTGTATAAGAGACACTTGTTAAGTATTAATTTGCGTAACATCAGAAGCAAAATACGCCTTTTCCAACATGTAGAACGGTTTTACCTCGGATACTATAGCATGAAAATTATTATACTAGATGTAGTTTTCAATAACGTAAATGAATAATCACATAGCAAGCCCTTTTGTAATCATAATTGCATCAATATCTATCAGCATTTCTTTGTTGTTTGGGTACCTGACAGTTACTCCCTATATCTAGGCATTTGGCCAGTCCCCGTCAAAGGTTCACATAACTAAAGAGTTGGCTAATTCCTACACAATATCATTAGGCTCATCAGAAATAGGAACATTTGATGCCAATTACACAATAGCAGGGGATATGGATACAATTAAAAAAGAACAAAAGTTGATGGTATCAACAGTTACAGATGATTTTAACAATTCTCCTGTCATAGGCTATGTTAAAATGCCTGGAGCATATTCCCAGCAGCAGACAGCATTGCCAAATCCTTTTGCAGATAATGCGACCATAAATCATAAAATTGAAACAGAAATTAATGGTGCTTTATCCCCTGCTGGATACCCCACCACAGATAAAACATCCATCAAATGTAATTTTGGAATGAACATATCCGAATGGGACTGTAAAAGCATGAATTAGCAGGTAACACATACCACCAATTTTATTAACTTTGGGCTGCATTGCATATTTTATGCTTTATGTGGGCACTTCAGTTAAGGAAGAATTTTACAGGTAATAGTCAGCGCACTCAAAAAGATCCAAAGAAAACCACAAGACCGCTATCCATTTGTTTTACTAGCAATTGGAAATTGTCAAATGATCAAAAATGCAAAAAGAGTATAGATTAAATGGAGACGGCAGTGGCCCCTATTTGCAGTTTATGCGAGCCTTAAATGTATTTGTGTTTCCTGTTGAAAGCTCTTTGTATGCCACATTTTTTACAGTACCGCAGGTGAACATGCCAATATCAAATGTTGTCCCACCCATTTGTAATCCAGGAAAATGACAAAGAGTATTTTTGGCGTTTAGATTACCGTTGAATGCATATGAAGATCCTTTTAAAGTCCCAGTTTTTATAACACCGCTCTTTTCTCCCGTAGCACCAACTATTGAAATAGATCCGGTCCATTTACCACTTTTTTTATCTGCGACTATTTTAAAATGACCTGGCGGTACTATTACGCCTTTGTCCCCAGTAGCACAACTGTATACGGCTTCCTGGGTGTTTTTTGCGTCAAGATGTGTAATGGAATGAGGTGATCCAGGACCTCTTGATAATGCCAAATCAGTGTTTTCACTACCCACCATAGGACCGTTATTTCCATCTATAACGGTACCCCGCACTTCAAAATCAGAGAACAATGTTGTTTGAATAACGAATAGCGCTACAAAAGACAATCCCACTGTTGCATAATTTGAATATAATCCCATAAATCACATTGATTGGGGCTCCATATATAAGCAATTGGCAATCTAAACACCGCATTGTTCCCGATAGGGCTTATTTAACATCACTGTTTGTGGTAAAAGGCAACTGCCTTTTTTGCAATGTTTTCATGAGATATTTTTAGCAACATCAAGGACTCCAAATCTTTAACTAAACAAACGGTATCAAAAAATTGACAAGATTATCAAATTGATACGCATTGGCCTAATCAAGTCATATTGTTACTAATCCAGCCATGTTTTGAATAGTCAATTCATAAGTTTAAAAAATGAATGTTACAATTCTTATCTTAAAATATATATAGTGTGACATCAAATAATAAAGTAATTAACCCTAAACTAAATATGAATGAAAATTCCAATAGTTTAGTATGGATGGCTATCACCATCCTTTTTTATAATACCGACATCCCTAATCCACAAACAGCAGATAAAAAGCATTGGCCTTTATTTGTATTTGGAAGGCGAGAATATCCTATAATACTGCAACATCATGGAGAAGCAATAGTGTTGCGATTAGGTTTTTGTGAGGGTCGGATAATCATTGTCCGCATATTGCCATGAATTTTTACCCGATGGTCGCATGTCAAATACGCGGTAAAGAATTAAAGCGATCATATGATTCCCAAATGTTTGCAACATTACCACTGACAAGGGATTTTGTATGAAACATGGAAAAGACTATATCGGCATTTATAGCCGATTGAGGTTTAATCATATGCCGATATAACCATGTCGATATCAATTGCTGACGAGCTAAGACTCATCTCAAAGGGTGAGATCCTTTCCGACAACTGGAGCAGAGAGATTTACTCGGTTGATGCGAGCCATTATGCCATAAAACCTTCAGTCGTGGTTTGTCCCCTAGATAAGCATGATGTTGAGAAAATATGCAAATACTCATTTTCCATGAATGTGCCCATAACGGCAAGGGGAGCGGGAACAGGTCTTCTTGGGCAGTCCCTCTCCAATAGCATCGTTATCGACTTTACCAAACACATGAACAAGATAATGGAAATTGGAAACGATTATGTTGAAGTCCAGCCAGGCGTAGTCAAAGGCATTTTGGACAGGGAACTAAAAAAGAAGGGAAAGTTCCTACCTCCAGATCCTGCTAGTAGTAACTACTGCACAATTGGAGGGATGATTGCAAATAATTCAAGTGGCGTTCACTGTCTGGGTTACGGCAGCACAATAGACTTTCTTCAGGAAGTAGGTGTTGTTTATTCTGATGGCAACGCCGGCTGGGTCAATTGTAATGGCAAATCCCAGGATTGTAGGACGAGGAATTTGTTAGGGTTACTCTCTCCTTACCTGGACACCATTCAAAGCCGATATCCAAAAGTGACCAAAAACTCATGCGGTTATAGACTTGATGAGGTAATAAACGACCAAGGGTTTTCACCCCACAAAATATTTGCTGCTTCTGAAGGAACGTTAGGGGTACTGACCTCCGCAAGGCTAAAGATATTAGACATCCCGCTATACCGTCATTTACTTGTGCTAGGTTTTGGGGACTTGCTAGATGCGGTGTCCGAAGTCCCACGTATTTTACAATTTTCACCTGTTGCCCTTGAAATGCTTGATCACACAGTTGTTTCCCATGGCGAGAAGAATACGCATCAGCAGTTTAGTACTGATACAGGTTGTATATTATTTGTAGAATTCGCAGGGGACAGGATAAGAGACACAGATGGAAAACTAAAGGCATGTAAAGAAAAACTATCTGGCAAGTGTAGCATCATGGAAAGTGTGAGTGACGAAAAGAGCATGACCCGAATATGGGAGGCGCGCAAGGGTGCAATGAATCGCGTTATGAGACTGACATATAGTTCAAGAAAACCGATTGGCTTAATAGAGGATACAGTGGTTAAGTCGTCCTTATTGCATGCTTACACTCAATATCTACTGCAATCCTATTCAGACAGCAAACTAGATTATGTTGTTTATGGTCATGTTGGAGACGGAAATTTACATACAAGGCCGTTAATAGATGTCAGCTTCAAATCCGAGGTCGAATTAATAGAACGCCTGGCTCAACAAGTTTTTGACAAGGTAATAGGGTTTGGGGGTACGATAACAGGAGAGCATGGGGACGGACTGGCCAGAGTAAAGTACATTCCATCTGTGTATGGTAACGAAGTGTTTTCGGTTTTTCTACAGGTAAAAAAGTTATTTGATCCCAAATTTCTCCTAAACCCAGGCAAGAAGATTTTGCCCACTGTTATGCCGTGACTTGGATTTAAAAACAGTCATCCATACAGTCACATAGATATACTCGCAATAACGACTATCCAAAATATCCATTGTAGGAACAATGTCATTGCAGGTATCTGCTATGCCCCTGGGCCCTTGTCTGGACTAAAATTAATAAGCGAGATAGAGTAGGAGCCATTCCAACAGATATAATGGCACCTATAACAGGTTAATAAGGCACACATTTTCTTTGTTACTAAGTGTGTGATAACAAGCGGGGAATTATTTATTGCTAAAGGTGTTTCACCCCCTTTGAGCCGTTGAAGCGATATGACGGTCCATTATTTGAGGAACGGCAATAATGAGTTTATCTGCCGCCATGACAGTCAACAAAAGTAAAGATACAAATCAGGTTTTATTTACAGATAAAGTAGTGGATTTATTGTTGTCTGTTGTTATTGCCCGTTTTAATGTATCCGATTGTTGAAAGTTATTACAAAAAAAAACCCCCAGTGCCTAAATTACCAATAACATCATCATCTTCTTGCTGCTCTCCACCCATATCTTTATGCGTAATGGATGTCACAATCAGATTTATAGAATAGGCTTTCGCGGCTAAAAAGCAAGTTTCATTTTCTATTGCCTAATGCCTAAGACGTTCACCTAAACTAGCTGTCGCGGAATTCGCATACTGAGCCAGGTATGCGTATCGCTCTTATTCGTCTTTCTTGACCCACTTGTCACCGTCTTTTGCATACTCTTTTTTTACAGCAGCCCACGCCACCTTATGAGCAACTTCTTCAGCACTCACCTTTTTGCCGCCTCGTCTTTTGCCGGGATCTTGGTACTCTTTGACAGCACTAGAGTGAGCCTTTTTAAAAATATGTTGAGCATGATCCGGGAGTTGATCTATTCTTTTTTCGGTGGCTTCAGAGAGTTCATCTTCATTCTCATCGCGTTTTGTTTTGTTATTTTTGGGCATATTCCAAGTTATGCAATAAAAATATTTAAAAACATATATTGGTAAAAGGCGAAAAAACAGCCATTTTATTGTTTTACCAATGGCATACCACTTTAGCGACATTTTTTTTATAGCATGGGTAAGCCAACCAATCATTTTTGTGGCCACATATTGTCGTTTCCACCAATGATTTCGCTTTCTTCTGGATTAGCGCTATTGTGGGAATTGAAGGAATATGTTCATCCCAAAGCTTTGGGGCGAAAGAACACAACTATAAGCACATTATTTCAATGCATCCACATAAAAATAATTGCGAAAAATGAAAAACGCTTCGGCTTTGGCCCAGAGGGCCCCCAAAGTATTACAGAAAATGATACTAATCTTCTACCTCATATTTGCTTTTTGCTTCATCTTTGGTCACACTAAACCATAATATGTGGCCATCATATCTTTCAACAAGACTTTTAGGGATGTTATACACCTTTTTATCAATTACTCCAGCCTTGGTGACAACAACATTTCCACGCAATTCCTGGACTTCCCCAAGATCATCATCATCTATCCCGCGTGCCTCTTTTCCTTTTATTTCCTCCCAGTCCAAATTATCTATCGAGTCCGGGTCGTTCCAGACTTCTTCATGGGAGGATGTTCGTTCATGAGAAGGACCTATAGACGCTGAACCCCTTGTTATATGAGTTCCCCTTACCTCCTCAACATCTTCATGCTGACAGATTTCCTCAAGCATCTCTAACGTTATTCTGTGCGCAGAAACCATATGAGTTCCCTTATCATAAAATGTAGCGACCTGTCCTGTCTGTTTGGCCACCCTCTCACGTATTTCCTGAATATTCGCATTGCTCTTTAAGAAAATTTCTAGTGTATACATTGGTGCTTCTTCCTTTTTCATAAGGAGCAGCAATTCAGTGATCAGTTTTTTATCTACCTGTGGTAAGCAAGTTCTCATTGCGTTTTCATACTCTCGGAACTTTTGTTTAAGATCTCCGATACAACTCATTAATCTGATGATTTAGCCTTTTATATAATAATATATCGTAAATTTTCAGCAACAATTGATTTATAATGATAAAAGTAAACATTTTTTTCATATTTTATTTATTCATGCTGTAAATTAACTGTAAAAAGCCCAGCCATTTTATTTGAATCACACTCCAAGATTAACTATAAAATCTTTTTTTTATTACAGTTAATAATTATACTTCAATTTAAATTTAGTACGAGTGCGAAAAATGCAATCACTAGTTGCTTTTAAAGAACTCTCAAAAACACACAAAAGAAGGGAAACAAATCCCTGTTAGAAAAAGCACAATCCTTTAGAATTAGCCTAAACTGCGTTTCACAACATAAAATCAATTTTTTCAGTAGGCATGTTATTGCGGCTTCTACCACCTCTTCATGCATGGATTGTGGCAGCAGCAATATTGTTCGAGACAATGAAACTTCACAACCCCAATACAAATCAAAGATTAATGGCCTATAACAATAACAAATTTAGTGTCACCGTGGATAATAGAAGATTATTGAGGAGCCCAAAATAACAATCAATCCACCAATAATTTCATACCTGTCTGGCCTTTTTTTATCGATTAACAGCCCCCAAATGATTGCCATTCCCACAAATATCCCGCCATATGCTGCATATACCCTGCCAAAATTAGACGGCTGAAACGTCGGGATTACGCCATATAAAAAAAGCACAAGCCCGCCAATCAAACCAAAAACGGGTTTTCTCTTTTCCCTCAACCAATTCCAAATCAAGTAACCACCACCTATCTCTGCAATTGCCGCAACTGAAAATAGTGCAAACGAAAATGCAAACAGAACAAAAATATTGCAATCAGCTGGTTGAGCTAATTCCAATTTTACCACCCCCTGTTTTTCTTGGATAATAGAATATTATAATGATCCCAACACTAGCAACTATTGTTCCCAAAATATCAAAAGTATCCGGAATGATCCCTTCAAAAAAGAAACCCCAAGACAGAGCCATGACAATGAAAATTCCGCCATATGCTGCATAAATCCTATGGAAATACGATTTTTGAAAGGTAGGCACAACACCGTATAAAAAAAGCACAAGGCCGCCAAATGCCCCAAAAATCCAACCATAATCTTCCCTAATCCATAGCCAAATCAAGTAACCACCACCTATCTCACACAATCCAGCAAGAAAAAACAAAAACAGCGAATGTAGAGTCTCCTTATAGCTTATTGCCAAATGTTTAATATTTAATAAAACTTGGATAAAACAGTTGTTTAGATGACCATTTTATCATCCACTGCAGCAAATCAATTAATGATTCTTTTAGTTCAGGCCCATTGGTTGTCAGTTGGCATTATACTCGGTTTAATTTCGTTTAGGCCCACCTATGCAGGATTCCATTTTTTCCGGTTCTCTTAGCCCTGTCGCAAATGGTTTTGCTGCCAAAGCCTTTAGTTGTTTTTCTTTTGAATTTGAAATTTTTGATTGAAATGCCCACGGAATCAGAAGTGACGCACAATGGCACCAGGATTTATGTATCCCCCTAATAACTCATTTCTTATGCAAAATCCATTCAGAACCTATAGATACTCGGGTAAATAATTGCTCGAATTCGCCTTTAACGCACAAAGTAATCTGTTTTTTTAACCGACACCGTTATGATGACAAACCATAATTATCACATTTAGTAACAAAACACATAACCACCATAGTGGTAAAACAATTGCCAAATCTCAAAAAGGATTAATTTTGTTATAGTATCACTTTTCAGCCATTTAGCATACAAAGTATATAACCGGCAAAACAAAATACTATGGCTTTGCTTTTTTTGCGTTGTAATTTTCTTAATCTAATTGAGACAGATAGAAATTTTCACCCAGAGACCATAAAAATAATAATTCTGGCGCCACACCCAATTTGTTGTCATATATTGGCATACGCCTCCGATATCTTGGGTTTTATGCTATCCATTTCTTGCATATCTTTAACTATATGCTCCACAGGCTGTTCTTTTCTGCTACTTCTTGTAGAAACTATCAAACCATCTCTTCCTGTCCGGATGTCCAAAAAATACCTAAAAGTTAACGATTTTGCATACACGACTCTATGAGGACGGACTTCTTCAACCACATTTTCACCCAATGACTTTACAAACTTTCGTAAATGCAACAACAAGGTCTTTGTTTGGTCATCTAAACCATCTAGGTGGCTTTCAAACGGAATGGAGGATTTGTCTGAAAAAAGTCCAAATTTGCCCATGTGATTGGTTATTGTAGGTAAGGGCCTTATACGTTTGTATTAATATAACAGATCTAATTTTTTAGAAAAATTTCCCTATAGTCTCGTTAGGTGGTACTATGTTATAGTAACTTATGGTTTGATGATCAAGCGCATTAAAAACAAAATGCATGAAGTAGGTATGACAGGGGACTCAAAGAACGACTGTTACCACAAATGTCTTTAGTTGACACGGTGTTACAAGTTTAATGTTGCATTTAATAATAAAAACCACTGCGGCATCACAACAACATCGTTGATTTACACAAAACACATTTTATGTGTCAATAACTCCAATCTCCAGTTATACCATTCCACCATGAACGGTAGGGTTTGGCATCCTTGTTGATCTCCCCCCTTATTCTTATTTCTATAGAATAAAACATGTTTTCCATGGCATCGTATCCCCCATCTGCTTGCAACTCTTTGCCAATCTCCTGTACACGCTGTTTCTTTATTTCAAAATCAGAGGCATTGGGGTTTTGTATGCAATAGGTAAACAAATCATACAGTTCCTCTTCCAAATAGGCATCCAATTGATAATGTTCTGCAATTTACCCATATTTTACCATTAGCATAATTTCACCCATTTAATATCAATCAAATTAGCCGGTAGTTTGTTTTAACATTTTTTGCCCAATGTTATTTTTTTACGCATATGTTGTAAAATCATAAATTTTTTTGCTTGCTTTCCATTTCCACCCTAGTTAGCCCTTTCTCCACATTTGCGAGTGTGACAAAAATCAAACACAATTGAACAAGCCCTAGCAAAAAATGTCAAAGTCAAATAAACAACTCATTGTGAATCAATATTTTTTAAAGAAACTCTAACAGCATGACATCATGTACCACATCGTTAAATCATGGAGACACTGTGTATGTTTTATTTGGCCTTTTTCATCCAGATGCAAAAGAAGAATATTTCATATTAAAGTGTTAAATCTGTCTCGTATGTTAAATAGATGCAGGTTTAAATTCAACTTTCCAAATCACAATATAACAAAAAAATTAAGTTGCCGAAATAAAAAATAAAAAATTTATTGGCCTGGTATTAGATTTTTTAACATATCACCAATGCCGCCACCGGAAGTATTATTCCCGCTGGTTGCATTAGATGCGTTCTGTCCGGCTTGTTGTGCTGTATTGTTCATAGATTGTCCGGCTTGGCCTGCTGAACTGCTCATGTTTTGTCCGGCTTGTTGTGCTGATTGTCCGGCTTGTTCTGAAGTATTATTTGCTGATTGTCCTGCACCACCTAGAAGCTGTTTGGCTCCGCCAGTAATTTGATCCATGATATTTTGTGCATTTACATTTGGAACGAATGGTACTATTAATACCGCGAGTAGTAATATTGTAATATATTTCATCACATTCTTAGTATATATTATCATTTAAATTTCTTGCGGTATAAACTTCTAATAATGAAAGCGAACAAAAGCCAAATCATTACAATCTTATTGCTGCAACTTTAGATGTATGGTCGTACGGTGTTGTTTATTCTTATACAGGCATCCCAACTCGGTCATTGCATTGGAAAACACACCGCATAGTTATTTTAGTGATCTATGCTAATGCGGACATAGGATCATAAATCAGTAGCATTGTAATCCAACTCTTGCAGTACAGCTTAACCATAACGGCAATCACAAAATCGTCACCCATTACTAATACTGTTGTTTAATGTCTTGGTTTATCACAGTTTTTATTTTTATCATTTATGATCAATGAATGTTCCAAAACTTTCTTTAATATTTAACAACACATTTGAACAATCAAAAAATATGCCTAAACCAGGATGCCTTTACAATAACCACAATATTGAAAGATTCATTAAAAAAATAATAAAAAACAAAGAAAGGCTCTCCAAGGGTATGTCAATTATGGCGACATGGTGCATGTGGAATCACATCATATTGAAATCAGATGAATAAAAAAAGCGCTAACAGATTTACTTTGGGCGAAAAAGCTTTACAGTCTTTATGCTCAAGTTTATTGATACCAAAAATATTACCCATGCTACAAGTGAACCAATCATCGATGCTTGGTAGGGTTCAACTAACCGCAGCTGAAGTAATTCATAATGAATGGATATCTTTGCAAAAGAGAATATCACCTCTGAGATGGAAAACGCAGTAATTAATTTCTTGATATCAGCCTTTATCTTCCCATGATCTTTTTTTCCTGTGGAAGAATCAACATATCTGTTTTTATTATCTATGTAAAATAACAATGCGAAAAGCGGAATATAAATCCCGTATTCTACTGACAGGGTAACCAGCGAATTAGCAAGATTATTGGCATCATATTGTGTGTATAGCTGAGTGAATAATGCGCCCCCAAAGAAGGCAAATATTCCAGAAACAATGATATTCTTATTGAAAAGAATATAGTTTCTGTACTTTTTATAAAATATTTCTATGTCCATTTTAATGCGGCCAATATAACATATCCACGGTGCAATGTTAAATATCTAATTAAAATGTAAAAGATATTCTTTGACCCAATGTTTTGTTTTAATAATGAAGTGATATTTTATGTATCAACCTGGAAGAATGGAAAATGATTAACCTGTGGTTGTGATTGAGCATAAAAAGAATAAAACACCGTATTTTCCAAAAATCAAACTGACAGGACTATACAATATTGGCTATCTATTCCGGATTTCTCGTGCCAAAGTCAGTTTCAAAATCAGGATTCCTAAATAGTAAGGGACATTAAAAAAGGCAGATAATGCAGCTATCTGGATATTAAAGAACTGTTGGGCAAATACCACTACCAGCATGTTATTTACCCAGGTCATTGCAATGAATACTGAAACCCTGCCCTGTTTGTCAAGACCCATTAATCGTGCGAAAGCATACCCTACAAAACCATATACACAAAACAACAAAAAGGCAATCAAAACATTATCCAATACAAAGGTAATGTCAAAAAAGAAATAATGAGAATATTCTGCAAATACCCCGAAATTCATCAAAAATATGAAAACAATGGAAAAAATCAAGGACCTTTTGTCCAGCATTTGTGTTGTTGCATGCGCATATTTTTTCACAATATGACTTGCTGCCAAAGGAACAAGTAACGCTCCTGACAATAGAAGTGCCATATCAAGTATAGGAATTGAAAATTGGCTTTTAAACAGCAGGTATACCAAAGCAGGCAAGGTAAACGGTACAGCAAACGATGTTGTTATTATCAGCCCTATTATAATAGGCAATTTACTGCCAACAAAATTTGCAACAAATGGTGATCCAAGGCCCGTAGAAACACCCGACAATAGGAATATAGCTAATACGGTATCTGTAGAAGGTTTTGGATATACCATATAATTCATGATAAAATACAAGCCTAAAGGAATAATAGTCAGCTTTACCATTGTCAGTATCAAAAGATTCTTTGGACTGGCGAATATTGGCACTAGGTCAGTAACATCCAATCGAATCAAATTAAAAAACAACAATAACCCAAGCCATATCAGTAAATATGGTTTAAACACAATTCCAACTGAAGGGAACATTATGCCCCCTGCCATTGAAATCAAAATTACAATGGATAGGAGATAGAATGTGTCATTGTTGGAATTTTCATTCACCATTATTATATCAGAATTCAGAAGCAATCAAACAATATATTGTTTATTGATGTCTCATCGGCTTTTTCTGCAAAAGATACTTTAAAAACACACCAGCAAATTTTACGCAATACGCCTTAATTCCACAGTAACATTCAAGTTACTTGAGGCTCATAACAAAATAGTATATACGTATTTTTTGATTGTTGTTTTAGGTTCTTTTTACCATAATTCAATAACCTTATTAAAATGGATTTCCAAAAGCTCATCGACGGACTTTTTTTTTGGTTGCATCCGCATCACTTTGAGCCATCGCATGTCCACTGAAATGCCATGCATGGGCCCTTTTGCCACAGTATTTTCCAATAGCAAAAACAAACCTTCTGATTGTTTTTCACAGGCAATAATGGGATCATGTTGCAAGATAAAACAATTATTTTCTTTCCAAGCAAAACATGCAAAGAACTAGAATGATGGGCTTTGCATGTCAGCAAAAGAAAGACCCAATAGATATGGAAACTACAGTGAGCCCAGTCCAATTTGGATGTGCAGTTGAAATATGTTTCATTATTCTTTTAGCCATTGATGGCCACTATTCATACAATAACCAACTATAGATCAAAAAATGGCCAGTTGAATATTAAAAATACTTTCGGAATTCGCCCTTATGAAACACATTAAAGATATTGCAATTTCAGCAAAAGCAAATCAGCATGGCATCAATTTCACAATGTTTGCCCTGACTACTGCTCATCATCCATTCTAATAATCGTGCAATTCTTACAGTAATATTCGGACTTATTAATCACCTCTAACTTTCCGTGACACTTGTAGCAATCAAGACGCCGTCTTTCGACCAATTTTCTTTTTACCATGTTGATTACAAAAGGATTGATAAAGTTAGTCAAGATATAGGCTAGCAATCGCACTAGTAATCCATTGCCAAAACCACCATGATATCCAGGTTTTCCCATATCCATTACTTCATGTTTATTGAATATGTATTATGCCAGGCATAATTGGCATTTCCAAAACCTACTTTGGGAGGAAAAAAAGATAGCAAAAAAAAGATGATGACGATGGTGATGGCATTTATTTACCAATTTTGAAAATGAGTTTTAACCCACTAAAGCAATTATTACGGCATATTACTAAATCAAGCACTATTCACGGTAAATGCCTCAGCCACTTTGTTACTCAGTGGTCACCGAATTTCCTCAAATCTTTTCATGTTTCTAAATCAAAGACTATAAGTAAAAATGACAATAACAATAATGATACAGATATCCAGCATTATGTGCATTTTGCATATGATGATGGCATATGCCCAAGTTTTCCCCTAGATTAGGTTTAAAATGAAGTATTTTACCATACCCCACATCTAGGTTAGATCCACAAAAATATTTGCAGGAATGCCATTTGATCGCAAACCAATCCTAATTTTCCCATGATTATACTCTATGTCTCCAATACTATCTTTTAGCCCTCTTGATGCAAAATGTAAACGGTTACTTTTTAGGTTTATTTTATATGTCCCATCATTTACATTATGCATTCCAGATACAAACTGGATATTCCCTTGATTCACTAATTCGTATAACTCCCTGCAAACAGGTTTTATGATTTCCCATGTTTCCTTTTCAGTTAGATCTCTGTTCAATACTATAGGCATTGTTTTTTCTTGTTTTTATTGTTAAGCATATTATCATGTACTGATTGGAATTAAAGGCAACATCGACTTTGTTTCGCCGTATAATCTTTATACATTATATTCAATTGTGATCCCAAATCGTTAAATTAAATGACAACTCAGTGTTCTTTCCATGGTTTCCACCACCATAAAAACAAAACCATCAAACGAATGATTTAGAGGGGTTCTTTTTTTTAAGAAAAATAACCTTGTTTACGGTTTATAGAAACTTGCTCTCTGCTATCTGTTAACTTTTATCGACGGCTTTATCAAGATGTCATGTTTTTTTAGATGTGTTCTTTTTCCTGTGAACTGCATATTTTGAAATAAGATACATTTCGTCCTTAAAACCCGTGTAGTTCCAATAGTATTTGTTAACAACAGTCGATATGACAAACCAAGCAATACTGTTAACCACTATAGAAAATAAGAACCCATAGTAATATGTAATAATTATACCAGTTATTGTCCCTCCTATGAGATAGGGCAATTGACGCTTTAAGGTTGATTTTAGTATGGCCTCCAAGATAATACCATTTACTCATAGCCAACATAGTTTATAGGCATGTTAAAAATTGCAGGTTTTTTGCAAAACACAAATCAGCAGATAGAATATTCCAAATCAACACAAAAACTTGAAGAATCGACAATAACGAACAAAACTCGATTGAACTGAATAAAGGGTATAATGCCTGAAACCACCAAAACAAGTTGTTTGACTCCCATTACAACCAATTATTAGGTTATAGAATATCGAGTTTCATTCAAACCAATACCCCTGCATCATTCAAAGCAAATAATCCCTGTCAGCATGCATGTTGTGGTTTATTTTAAACACGTAAACGAGTACAGGTGTTGCACAGACGCTCCAAATCCCATGAAAATTCAATCAATCCAACTGCAAATCAACAACAGCCGTATTTATATAATCAAGGATCAAGTAAATTGTATGGGAAGAAAGGGAAAGGAGATAGTAAAAGCAAATCTTCAAGAGGTAATTTCAGATTTGCAAAAGGCATATGCAGACGAGTGGCTTGCTCATTACCAATACTGGCTGACTGCCCAATGGATAAGGGGAATGGATGCAGATACAGTAAAACAAATTCTTATACAACAATCAGCTGATGAGTTACTCCACGCAGAAAGACTTGCAAACAGAATAATACAGTTAGGCGGAACTCCAATAATGCAGTTTGATCAACTGATTCAAAATTCAGCATGCGGCTATAAAGCACCACCTTCCAATCCATCCAATATAAAGCAAGTAATACAAGATGTGCTAGATGCTGAGGCATGTGCCATCGGAGCGTACAGCAAGTTGAGTGAAAAATACAGAATGACAGATGTTGTAACCCATGAGATATTTGAGGAGTTATTAGAGGATGAAGTCTCTGACGAGGAACAATGGGAAAACATGGGATCCAATTTGTAATCAATTTTATATTTTTTTCTGTATTTTCCAAATTAATTCGGGTAGTTTAAATTATCTTTCAAAAAGCTATAATTGTAAGGGATTTTGCCATAAAACTGTTATTGCAGAACAGGCATATAATTTAATTTCAATGAATCAATAATTTATTTGCGACAAACTAATGTTTATTCTCTGACTATATGTATTGGATATTCCATCACCAATGCTACTTATTTCCGTGTTTGTGCAAATAACGTTTTATCCAATAATAATCACATAAACTCCAAAAGAATTAGGCATAATTTTTGTTATTCAGATAATGAGGGAGAGGAAAAGGGGAAAAAAAGGTTGCCAAAAAAACTGGCCCATCACCGCCAACAATTTGTGATCGTTATAGTATCATGTCCTTACACAGTCATCAATCTAATGAGTGAGCGATATTGATCAAGGGGAAAACCAATTATTTAGTGCAACTCCAAAATGTAAGTTAAACCGCAAGTTTAACTATGGGAATTATAAATAATATGGTTAGAAAACCACCTATCATCCATGCAGTAGGATAGCCAAAATATAACACAACAATTGAGAAAACAAATGGCACCCAAAATGCCCCAAACAAAGACAGACCATTAACAAAACTTACAGCAAGAGTTTCATAATGACGTTGGTTCAGTTTTATTATTGCTATTTCCCTTGCTTTTGTGTATGGGACAACAAAACCCCCTGAAATAAAAATCCCTATCATCATGATTGAAAGAACTATGACATATATATTTTCCAAAGAGAATAATGCGATATTAACTGAAACAACAACACCACATACAATTAGCAATATTAGGCCAAGATTGCGGTTACGCATTCTTGTTGTTTTATCGTAAATCCGACCAAATATTGGGGCAAATACAACGTTAAGCACCATTGCAAGACCAGCAACCATACCGGCAAAGTACGGGCTTGCATGCAAATCATTTTTTAAATAGAGGACAACAAATGTAGAGACCAGGTTCCAGCCTATTTGTATTCCAAGTAATGACAGGCCTACAATGATCATTTGTTTGTTGATTAAGACCAGTCTTAAATCAGAGAGTTTTATTTTAAAATCCGATTGTTGTGTCCCATGTTCTTTGTCGTTTGCCCTTAATTTAAAATCATTATGCAAAGGATGTTGTAGATGCCCATTATCCTTATCCCCATCATGTTGTTGCTGTTGTTGCTGTTGTCTTTTTTGCTTCAATCCATAAATTAATAATATTCCAGTCACAATTCCCAATATACCGCCAAATATCAGACTGGCTCTCCAACCAACATTTTGCGCAATTACTATCCAACCAAACAGTCCAATTATTCCCCCTAATGAATGAGCAGAGTTTAGTATTCCAACCCCAAGACCATCTGAACCTTTGCCTAAATAAGCAGAAATCAAAATTACACTTGGTCCAAAGAAAAAGGCCATTCCAACCCCCACAAGGAACCTCAGAATGGCTATTTGGAATAACTCTGTTGCAAGTCCAGAGAGAAGAGAGGATATGGATAACATCATTATTCCGAATGCTGCAATTTTCTTTGGGTCATATTTTGCAGCAAGTATTCCAGCCGGAACCTGAAAAATACCTATGCCCAAAAGAAAACTGGCTGTAACTAATCCCAGCATAGAGACATCTTGCCTAAAATCAATTAAAATCAGATAAAATATGGAGGAGATATTAAACCAATTTATTGCATAAAGCACTCTTGCAAATATCAAAGATAGAACAGGAGCAGAAAGGGATTTGGCAAGAAATGACACTTTAGAAAATAAAAGTACTTTAAATGCATTATTATTGTTATGTTCCGGTTCATATCAGAAATTGTTTTAAATACTCAAGGCGAGATTAGAACATGCCCCTCATTATCCCGGTATAGGGTTTTAGTATTACAATTATAGCGCAATCTTACATAAGTATAGCAATAAGGAAAACATAACATAAGAGAGGCATCTGATTCGAGATCCATTTTAGGTTTCAACTTTTAGTTTTCCCGTATGAGATATAGATCTCCAGATTACAAAGATATAATAATCAAAAAGTTCATTATTATACAAGATATTTACAAAAATGACCACTGCAAAAGAACAATTATTGTTGAATCCATGCCATGAGTAATAACACAGTAGAAAATATCAATGCAAAAGTAAATGGAGTATCAAAAACAGCTTTTCCTAAAACACCACAAACACTTATTCCAGCAATATCACTTTTACAATTCCCATTCACCCTGAAGGAAGATCAAATTGCCGCAGTTGATGCATGGATTGACAACAATTTTAGAGGAACTGTTTTATACAGCACTGGAACAGGCAAGACCGAAATAGCGTTTGAATGCGCTAAACGGTTTTTAGGCTATAGCAAATCATCAGTTTCTTCATATTATAATAGTAATATTGAAGAAACAAAAAACATTGTATCAATGCTAAACAAGTTAACCCCTGTAGACAGTTTCACCCAATCAAAGGAAACAGAGGAGATCGGGTCTGCGAAGGATGATAATCATCATCCAAATAATGTCCACTATTCTTTCTTTAACATTTTATTTCTTGTTCCACGGATTTCATTGATTGACCAAACCATCAATAGGCTACTCTCATATGGTATTCAGAAAGAGAAAGTCGGGGCATATTTTGGCGAACGAAAAGAGACAAGGGAGATAATGATAAGTACATATCAGAGCGTAATAAGGAATCTTAATTTAATCAGACGTTCAAATATGGTAATATTTGACGAGGTGCATTTAGTTAGAGATACAGCAAAATCATTTAGCAAAATTTTTGATAAGGTAGTTGAAGATCCTAAAAAAGCCATACTAGGGCTCACCGCCACCCTAAATGAATCCGACTTTAAAAACAGCACTATTTTAGCAGTGTTGCCGCCTGTAAAAAGATATTCCATAAGAGAGGCAGTCAGCGATAGAAGGCTTGCAAAACCAGTAGTCATTCCCATTAAAGTAAACCTTACCGAAAAGGAATCAAAAGAGTATGATGTATTCACCTCCAAAATAAAGAACATCTCAAATAGATTCAAAAGGTATGATGTCAACTCAATGACAGAGTTATTAAAAAAGGGAGGATTTGCAAGCGGAATGGCAAAGGCATGGTTTTCTAATGTGAGAAAGAGAAAATTATTGCTAAGCTATGCAGAAAATAAGCTATCCGCAGCAGCAGACATAGTATCAAAAAAATTTCCTGACGAAAAAATCATGGTTTTTAGCGAAACAATAGAATCCATTGAAAGATTAAGAGACATCTTAAAACCTCAAGGGATAGATGCAAAGATTATTGACGCCAAGGTAAAAGCTCTAGAAAGACAAAAGATACTCAATAAATGGGGTAGCGACTTTAACGTACTTTTGTCATTGCATACCCTAGAAATAGGATATAATGTTCCCCAGGTAAGAATAGAGATAATTATGGCAACCACTTCAAATATCAATCAAATAATTCAAAGAATAGGCAGGGTATTAAGAAAGCATGACGGTAAAGATGTTGCACTAATTTATGTGATTTATGTTTCCGATACTAAGGATGATAATGTTATTGAAGTGGTAAAAAAGGCAATAGAAAGCGACTCAGATATTGAAAACCATGCAGTTAAAGGAAAAGAACAGTTATGGAAAGTGGCAGGCCAATATAAATCAAAAATACCAAAATACAAATCAGATTCAACAAAGGTAAAAAAAGACTTTACTGAAAATGAAGGCTTTGAGAAAAGGATTGAAAAAGCATATAGCATAGTGGAATCCAAGCTTTTAGAACCCAATATACTGGAACAGATAGAAGAAAGAGCAAACGAAGCGCAAAATGACAACATCCAAAAGACAAAGACAAAGACCTACATTATCAGAAGTAGAAGGGACAAAGATAAACTCTACAAAGTCGATATAGAAAATAAAACGTGCACGTGTGCAGATTTTATATTCAGACACGTAAAATGTAAGCACATTATCGCAACAGAATTTATATCGCCATAGGGTAAAACCACAAAATACACCATTTTCATGTAAAATCCCTTATCAGTAATAATAGATAACTTTCACTCAAATTAGGTTAACAGAGAGAACCCTCACTCATAATTAAATAAAAACCAGATTCGGCATCAAGATAAAAGTAAAAATAGAGAGGCGTCACTCATAGACACCAGACATAGAAACGGCACATATGTTATGTGCTAGTAAGATAAGCAGCATTATTGAATTGAATAAAGAAAACACTAGGTAATGCTCTTTATACTAATAACTCAATGCATAATCACACCTTCAATTTCCAGGTATCATGATATGCCTTCTACTACATAGTCCTTAATATCAACAGAACTAATGGTATTGTTTTTTGTCTTTTCTTCCAATTTTTTATGTATGGATTTAGCAATATCTTTTGCCATAACAAATGGAGTTCCAGAACGACTGACACCTCTGGCAAGTTTATCTTCATCAAAGGCTTCGCTACGACCATTTCGTTTTTCAACGCTAATCTTTACTTGTTCTTGATTACCATCATTCAATTAAATTCAAATATAGTGCATTATTCTAATATATTGTTTTAATTGCCTTTAACGTGCATTTCGCCAATCAATCGTATTAATAATTCATGGTTTTTACAATGATAGTATCTATAAATTAGAGCCGGAGCATAATATTCCAATTTTTATAATTCTAGTAGGCATTATTCAAAAATGTTTATAATCTTTGGCACACATTTACCATGCAATGACCGATATTGATGACTCTGTAAAGAAAATGAAAAACACCGAACAGGACTTTAAATCAAAGGCAGAAACTACAGAAGATCATGCAGAAGGAAAACCAAGTTCAGAAACTCTAAACAAGGCAAAAACAAAGATAAAAGACGCTCTGACATAATTTTATTAAAACATTACCCAATTTTTTTTTCATGCAATTATCATATCTGCCAATGGGTCCTAATGACGTTGCATGATTTCGTTCTTCATTTAATATTGCTTCAATGATCTGCTATCTCCGTATTCGAAATTTCTTTAATGTATTTTAATCAGGTATTTGAAATATTTCTTATGATTGATATTTAGTTTAAGTTTGTGATGTCTATTAAAACATATCTTCAATCAAAGTCCATTTCATTTGCATAAATGTGGTGGTTATAGGGCATTTCAAATTATTCTCTTTTGCCCTCAATGCTAATAACTTTAGATCTTGTCAATTCAATTTTCTGACATTTGCCACAGTCTGCCGATACCAGTCTAATTAAATAATCTTAAACATTTAAAAAAATTGGTAAAGTGGGATTAATTCTATTGTTTATTGGCTATGCCTGTTGCGCTAAAGACTTCGGTTGTATTGTAGTATTGCCTGGCTTCTATATTTTCTAATAACCCTACTATGTTTTTGTTGTTGGTTTCACTTTGATTAATGGAATTTATTATTGTGTTTTTGTCTGCAGGAAAATCAACATCTTTCAATAAATTTGCTAATGCTGCAGCAGATGGGTAATCTTGGACATTGACTTCTTTTCTTTGTCCTGGTACATTCTCTTGTTCATTGGCGATTTTTTCTGCCTGACCGCTGTTTTGCTCATTTGGAATTTGACTTGATTTTTCTGTTTCAGTATTCATATCAAATACAGATAACAAACTACGATATCAAACTCATTTATTATTTGTGATTGTACATTTATTGGCTTAATTAACAACTATGATGGAAAAAATCCATAAAATGATAAAAGTTTTAACAAAGATTGATGGCCACAAATTTATTTACGATGCAATTGCTCTTGTAGATTACGGATTGTGTCCTTATAGTTTAACGGTCAAATATGGAAAAATTTTCTAATGATCCCTAATTCCGTGTTTGGATTACATTGGTTTGTTATGAGGAATCCATTGATTTATTGCTTTCTTTAAATGTTAATTTCACACTTTTTAAATAGAGTGTGGCCTATCATTCCCATATGGAAGAATCAAACAAAAGAGAAAACATTGAACAAATACCCAAAGAGAATGATACTCAAGGACAAACAGGAAAGGTCATAAGCGAACAGAATGCCGTGGAAGGGCAAAGAAAAGAGGTTAGCGTTGAAAGCTATTCAAAGGTTGCTAATATAGGACAGATCCTAAAGGACATGGATTTTCCAGCAGAGAAGAGCAAGATAATGGAGTTTGTAAGACAAAGGTCTTCTGATGATCAGAATAAGGGTGAAATTTTATCGGCATTAGAAAAATTAGAAGAAAGATCTTATAAAAGTGTCTCGGACATAACTATGGCTGCTGGCTTAGTATATTGATTCCCAACTACCAATTTTTTATTTTACTTGTAGCAAAATAACAAAAACTAAAATCTTTAAGCGACTAAATGTAAAGGATAAATAGGGATTCTAAAAAATAGATAATTGATTAATTCGTGTTTTTATTTATTCAGTGACCGTGATTTAATTTAGTATCCGCCTGCACCGCCGCCAGAGATGTCTGCTCCAGAACCTTGGCCTGAACCACTGCCATTGCCATAGCCTAAGCCACCGCCAATGCCACCTGTGTTACCTCTGGTACCCTCACTTTCACTACCGGCATTGTTGCCACTAGGTGTTTCTTCGCTACCAATTGCTCCAATATCGGTTCCCTCTCTACCAACTGCTCCGGTACCGAGTATTGGGTCTGAAACCCCGCCGGTATTAGTATTCGCAATTCCTGTTGTGTTTTGTTGTCCGGCTGTTGTGTTTTGTTGTCCGGCTGTTGTGTTTTGTTGTGCAATAGCATTAGACACAATACCTGATACCATTGCTGCAACAAGAAATACGGATACAGTAACAATAGCTAATATAAAATTATTTTTCATTGTACATGCTACTGTAGCATTATTTTATATATAATAGATGTATTTTGTCATTATTTGATGTCTTTTATTCAGGTTATGGATCATAAACCTTGTCATAGCCATTAAAATTATATTCAATAATCAAAAAAAAAATAGGGTAATGTTTTTTGTTGGTCGTCGTCGTAGTCTTTATCTTTGATGCCTGCTACTGCCGAAAACTATTTGCGTTACACTAACGCGATTGCAAAAGGCTCAAAACGTTAGCATCGATTACATTGGTCCCCAGCAACTCAATTCCTGTCGGGGCCATGAAAAGTATTCCAAATAAGAACCTCAGCAAAGCAACAATGACAATTATAGCTACTATGACTATTATTATAGTCCACAATGTTCCAAGCATTTTCTCATATTGTGTTCCTCAGCATTATATATAAGACTAGGTAAAAATAATCAATAATTAAGTTATGTGTTTTTTTATCAATGACCTTCCTTTCTTATCCCACCCACATGATTTGACTCATAGTTTTGGATTAGAGGCCGAATCCAAAATCAGCATTTGCAAATATGGCAATACACTTCACTTGTCTATCCCATACCTACGCCACGCTCGGCTGCATATGATTTGCCATTTTTTCTTGCTACTGATTATCTATGACGCAAGATATTTCACCCAGAGCATAGAGAACATCATTTCAAATTATCCAGCAAATTTTGCACTGGCAGTGTATTTAGAATATCATTTTTTGTTGCCCATCCCCGTCTTGCCTGAGCTATACCGAACATTAAAAACACAAAGTGAATTTGGTGATGTGCATCAGAGTCAATTACAAGTTTAACATCATTCTCGATGGCCATTTTAATATACTCGTCTTTTAAATCCAATCTGTCAAAGTGAGCATCTATTTCTAAAACCGTATGAGTATCTTTTGCAGTTTCTATCAGTTTCGGAATATCAACTGGGTAGCCATCTCTTTTATTTATTATTCTTCCAGTGGGGTGGAATATTATGTCTATGTTAGGATTTTTAGCAGCTTCAATAAGTCTATGTGTCTGCATTTCAATTGGCAAAGAAAAGTTAGAATGAATAGTTGCACCAACTATATCCAGTTTATCCAATACGTTATTTGGAATATCCAATGATCCATCCTTTAGAATATTTACCTCTGCTGACGACAGTATGCGAAAAGAGGCATTATTTGGTCTTTGACCATGTTCTTTACCACTCATATTCACAAACTCTCCGCCATTGCATTTATCTAGGAAAAAGTCATCATTTTTTATTTTGTCATTTAATTCAGTGATTTTATTTGCTTGATCTAGTATCTGTTCTTCGTTTAATCCATTTGTTATCTTTAAGCTTTTTGTATGATCGGTTATTGCAATGTAATCAAGCCCAAACCTTTCTTTCGCATAATACGCCATTTCTTCAATAGTCATTTTGCCATCCGTGTTATTGGTGTGTACTTGAAGATCGCCTTTTAAATCATGATAGCCCAACAGTTGCAGCAATCTTCCCTCCCTTGACTTGTCCGCATTTTTTCGCGCATTCTTTGCTAATTCTATTTCACCTTTGCTTTCCCTCATTTCTGGGGGTATCCACTCCAAATCTAATTTGTTGTATATTTCCTCTTCAGTCAAACCAGCTATTTTATTTTCTTTTGAGTTGGAGGTAAATAAGCCCCACTCATTTAGCCTAAGACCCTTTGATTGGGCTATCTTTCTTAGGGCTATCCCATGTTCCTTATTTCCGGTAAAATACTGTAATGCCGCACCATAGCTTTCTTCCGGGACTACCAATAAATCAGAGTCAATCCCATTATTTAATTTTACAAATGCTTTGGAGGATCCTCTACGTAATACTTCTTTAACCTCAGGCATATTAACAAACGATTCAATCACTTTTTGAGGAACATCAGACACCACCAGAAAATCCATGTCCCCTATAGTTTCCTTCATACGCCGAAAAGAACCAACCGCCATGGATTTTCTAACCCCATCCAATTCTGAAAGATATCCTTCAATCTGTTTTACTAGTGGATAAACTTCTCCTAAAAGGAATCGACCTTTGCTTTTCCTATACAAATCAATTTTTTTTAGGATTGCCTCCTCTTTTTTTTGAGAAAATCCGGCAATGGTCCTTATTTTGCCATTTATTGCAGCATCATAAAGATCATCCAAAGTTTTTATCTTTAGCGAATCATAAATCAATCTTAGCGTTTTGGGGCCAATGCCTTCCAAATTTAGAAATTCATCAACATTTATTGGTAGTTTGGATTTTAACTGGTTATAATAACTGATTTCACCGGTTTTTATAAATTCCTCAATTTTTGAAGATATGGCCCTTCCAATTGATGGGATTTTTAGCAGGCCCTCAATGCCTTCATTTCTGTATAGGTTTTCGAGGTTTATTGACAAATTTTCAATCTGATCAGCCGCCCTATTGTAAGATCTATTTTTAAAATTTATGGCATGACTATCTTTGTCATTTTTATCATTTGTCTCCATCTCCAAAAGATATGAGATCTTCCGAAGGATCTGAGCAACATCTCCATTAGTTTTGTTCATTATTATTATTACCATTGTTATATGGGTACCAGAATATGGATATTCTTAATTCTACAACCATTGAAATATTGTATGTGTTATAATGCCTTATTGACATCATCAAATATTTTTACAATATTTAGTTCATCAATATTGCCAATCTGCAGGAATTTAAAATAACTATAGTGTTTTTTTTAATGAAGATCTTTCATCATTTCGTTTCCATCCAAATTATCTTAAATAAAATAAGAAAAATACAGAATAAAATCAAAAGTCCTATAGTTTGATTTAACCTTAATCCCACCTGTTTTTTTTCAAAGTGCATTATAAACGGAAAAATAAACACCATAGCATGATTTGTAGAAAAGAGACAATAGAGCGAGAACAAAACTCAAATACCACTGCCAATTCTAATTCTGTTACCGCTGTACTGACAGCACCATCATTCATATTGTTTGAGTAGATAATCGATAATCACCGTTCTATGCCCCAATTGAATGGAAAAAAAAGTGTTACTTTAGCATAACCAGGTTTATATCACCTCACAAAAACTCTTTTACCCCACAAATGGAAAAATAAAATAAATAACCAGAAGCATTGACATAAATATAAAATTGCTTAAATCAAAAAGGATTGTTGTTTTTTTTTCAATTACTTCGATTGTAATCATGGTTTCTTTATTGGCATATTTTGCAATCCCCATAATCACCCCAGATGTAATGGATTACCTATATAGAGAACCCCTGATACAAAATCAAGAAGGAAATAATTTAACAATCAGTCTGTTCGCAGAAGGATTGTCATTTCCCACAAGTATGGAATTTGTTGATAATAACACTATTCTTGCGCTTGAGAAAAATGGCGATGTACGTCTAATCTCCAATGGAAAGATACAGAAAGAACCTATTCTCAGTGTTGATGTTGTTAATGAAGCAGAACGTGGCTTGCTTGGAATGGCAATACTAAAAAACAACACTAATGCAGATAACGTTAATTTAACCGACAATAACACCATAAATTTTACATCAAGAAACTCAGAGTCTAACCCTGAATATTCAAATTATTCTGTCTTTTTGTATTTTACTGAAAAAATAAAAGACGAGGCCACCAATAATTACACAATACATAATAGAATCTATGAGTATTCATGGATCAACCATCAGAAACTTACACATCCTAGACTTGTAATGGACCTGCCAGCAGAATTAGGACCTTATCACAATGGTGGAAAATTAAAGATAGGGCCCGACAAACACCTATATGCAGTTATTGGAGACCTTATAACAATAAACAACACTTTACAGAATCGTCCAGAGGAAAGCAATCGTACTGCTGTTCCTAACAATTCCTCAGTCATTATTCGCATTGATCCTTCTAATGTAGCCCCTCCAAAAGACAACCCTTTCTATAAATACTACAATAACGATTCGAATCTTAAATCATTGAGCTTCTATTATGCTTACGGTATAAGAAATAGCTTTGGATTTGATTTTGATCCATTGACTGCACAATTATGGGATACAGAGAACGGCGAAGACAGGTATGATGAGATCAATATAGTTGAGCCGGGTTTTAACAGCGGATGGTACAGGATAATGGGGCCTCTATCTCAACATAACGAGTCCGACATCATAACAAAACTTGTAATATTTAACGGATCACATTATTCAGACCCTATTTTCAGTTGGTTTAAACCAATAGGCATAACAGATATAGAATTCTTTAAATCTTCAAAATTTGGCAAGGAATTTGAGAACAATGTGTTTGTAGGAGATATTAATAATGGTAACCTGTATTTCTTCAAAGTTAATGCCACTCGATCAGGGATTGATATATGCAAGTTTAGTGACAATAAAGGCAGTTCTCTTGATGACAGGGTGGTGGATAACAAGGCGGAACTAGAAAGGGTTGTTTTTGCAAACGGCTTTGATGGAAGAATAACCGATATAGAAACCGGCAATGATGGCTATTTGTATATTTTAACATATTTTGACGGTAGGATATACAGAATATCCTAATTATTGTGTTTTTTCAATGTTATTGGAAAAATTATTCGTAAATTTAATGTAAATAACATATCGAATCCATACAGTTCGAATGATTATTATCATCAATAATCGTTGATATGAGCCGGGTCGGATTTATATTGTTAACAGCACAATTTTTGGGTTGGCTGATTGAATACTAAACAATTCTATGTGAAGTTATATGTGACTAATATTTCAATTTATATTGTCTAGATTAGACTTGAGTTTATATTATTTTAGCATGACATTTTATTAAAGTATCATCAAAAGACTATCATTGGATCGAGCCCCGTGGGCTTCAGGACGATATCAGCCCTTTATCGTGGATTCGTTTTTGTTCCAATTAATTTGAGCTGCCTCTTTTGAATCTAATGGTCTTATTAACTCCGAGGCAATGTATGTCCAAAAGGCTTTTCCTTTCAGAACGGATATTGTGTAGTAGTATATCCCCAGTCTTGTCAAGCAACAAATGGGTTTTGTAATATTTGCGACAGTTATGATACTAATTGGAATTGTATTAGTTATTTTCAAGTGTATACCTGTCCATCCGGCACAACATTTCAAAAAGGCTATTGTTACTTGATACTTCAATCAACACCTTGTCCATCAGGTACAACACCCAATAGTCAAGGCATATGCGTAGCGTCGGTAATCTGTCCACCAGGAATAAATCTTAACGGCAATATGTGTAGTGGAAGACCAACACGCTAGAAGGATAGTATTAATTTGTAACAGCAATAAAAAATACCGTCAAGGTCGTATTTTTTTGAACTGGTTTGCCGTTTATCTCAATATATATTCAACAAAGATTTGTTAAAATGATAATAGGTATTGCTATGCCTACTTTATTTCATATTTATTGAAGTGGACGAGAATTTATTATTTTGATACTGTGGATAATAGGATTAAAATTTAGTGTAACTTCATATTCATTTTAACAACTTCATTATTTCCTCAAATTCTGTTCTGTTTATTTCACCTTATAATGAATTCAGCCACCCAATTTCTACAGTGATTTATATAGGTCATTATCCAGATTCTTGAGTTTATCTTCCTGTTGCAAGATGTGGTAGATGTCCTCCTTATTGGTTAGCCCATACCACTTTAATTTCTTGTATAATCAATCTCGAACCATTCAGATATGCCCCTTATCCCCTATATTATCAGGAATAGGGAATATATTCCGAACATTGCTATTATAATAGTAGAAGATAATCTGCAATTATCCATCAGTAGATGATTTTTAATAATTCTATCAGTGACCGATATAGAAAAACTTGATTATGGAGTTATAAGCATCGGATAATAATTGTGAATATCTTTTCTCATCATACTTAATATGATGTTTATCAAGTAATTCTATCGGCGACGCTCTCTCTAAGTGATTCTTGTTATAAAAGTCAGTAATGATGTATTTGATTTCCTCGCCAGCATGCAAAGATTTACCCTTATTTGACAATATCTTTAGGACACAGTTTTCTAGGGTGTCTCTGCTTGAGTATTCATCAGTATCTTTGGAAATCCTTTTTGTAAATGCAAGATCAGAGTGAGATGCTTTCCCTGATAAAATAAGGCTTTGGTATTTGTTGCATATGTCTTCTAAAACATGTGTTGATTGTTTGATTTCTCCAACACTGTTGAATCTAGAAAGAGCCTGCAACAATTCGTATTGGAAATCAATGAACAGTTGAGGTGTATCGTGTCTTCTTGTTTCGATCCCTCGGGCCTTTATTGTCCCATCTTCAAAGACACCAAAGTATCTATTTAGGGCGGGTAATTTGGGATTTGTTTTAGAGGAATCAAATACAATCCATTTGTAAATGCCCTCAAAGGAGATGGAAAACCCTGTTTGCGCCTCTATGTCTTTTTTCAATCTCATGTAACGATTTGATGAATTCGGATCGCATCTAGAGTAATTTATTACGCCATTTTTTTCTCTAACCCAGATGGAATCAACTATTCCATGTATCACTTCAAATCCATGCTTCTCTGCTATTTTGGATGTTTTCAACAGTATGTGTCGAGCAAACGCACACACTGCGATGTGGGCGTCTATTCTTCCAAACTTTGAGTTACTGAACCCCAAATAACCAAAGGAAGTCACCAATATCCATTTTAACGCGGTTTGCCTGTTGTCATAGAGGTTTTTCATCTGTTCGTTTTTGCCTGCTGCACAAGTAAGGCTGTTTTTCTTTCTGTTTTTGTATTCCAACCGTCTGGTTAGAACGGTTTTCAAAGACAATGGCACTATGCCCATCCTTTCCTTACATAAGTGATACAGGTGTTCAAGTCCCGGAACCTTATTGTCCGGTTCTGACTCGCAGCATTCACAGTTAATGGTGTCTGATGAAACATTTCTCTTTAGCATGATGTTTGGATACAGAGACACAAAATCCAGTTCTGCCACTTTGTCATATGCTCCGGGTTTTGAGTCAAAAACAAATCCCCCTCTGTCTGCCTTTAGCAGGTCAGAAAACGATTTGAATATCTCCGATGTCACGGGTTTCCAGGGTATGAGAACATCTCTTTTTTGTGCATTGTAAAAATACAAACTGCTAAGGCATCTGCCGATAGTAGATCTTGATGCGAGCTGCAGCGGCATTCTGCAAACTCTGGATAGTTCTGCTAATCCGTCGAGCCCATTATCCTTGTAGATAAATGAATTGTTTGTGTCTATGTGGGTTCGGCCATACAGAAAAAACGGCCTTGGTTTGAAGTGCACTTTTCCGTAGGAGACATAAGAAGATGTTGTTGAAGACAACCCGGATGCGTGGGCTTTGGATGTGGATATTGCATTTCTCCCCATTAACAAAAAGTTCTTTTTAATAAGATACTCCATGTTTGATTCCCGGTTTAGGTTGATAAGCAACTGATTTTCAATCCCATTGGCTTTGGCTCTTTGAAATAGGTGAGGAAATAGAAATTGATCTCCCCCTGTTGTCAGGATTATGTCCGGGTCTATCCTGTTGGCCTCATATGCAAATTCCAGTATTGTCTCAAGCTCAGTATCTTCCGTTATGGAAAATTTTTCTATGACGTCTTTGTTGTCTTTATCAAATGACACTACATTTATCTTTGAAATCTTATCGTTGAGATCATTGGCAACTGTCTTTTTCTCTGAGATTATGTCAAAAGACAAAAACCTGAAATTTGGAATTAGGTAGTCAAATGATTCTATGCTATCGCTTTTGTCGTTGACTAGGTGACACAAGTTCAGCCCATTTGGACCTGTTGGTCTCTCTTCTATATTGTATAATCCTAGTGGATAGATATCCTTTTCATACAAAAACGATTGTTCAGGTGACACATCCACATTGTATAGCCTGTAGTGTCCAAACCTGCTGCAAAGATTCTCAATGTTTTTTGCTAGTGTATCTATTTGAGATGAGTCATTTACGGTCAGCTTTAAAGTCTCTTTCTTGCCTTGTTCAGACGGATACTCATACTTTTCTTTGAATTCAAATTCCTTGGCAAAACACGAAATTTGGCTGTTTCTTATTAAAGAATTCAATTCGGATTTTAAGTCGGCTGCAACGTATATGGATGGGGACCAGGGATACTCCAGCCTTTTTACACCCCCATCATCATTTTTTTCTTTTATCCACAAAACCATTCTGTCTTTTAAGTGATAGATGTCAAATAGCCAACCGTTAGCGATCAATTTCAATGTTTTCTCCGATGAAGTGAATGAAATCAATTAAATATTGGCGATAACATATTGATATTTAGATTATCGAAATTGGTTTTTATTTTAAATTTTATTTCCGGTATTTTTCTATTCATGTCATTTAGTCATGGGGCGCGTTAATATGTATTACGCAGTGTATACATGTGTTATATAATGTAAACATATTAATAGTGTTCATATATGCCATCATACGCTATTTTGATCATTTATAACTCAAACTAAACTGCGAAGAACCAATCCCTAAGAGTTCAGGATGAAAGAAAAGACGACACCATTGCAATGCTTTCGGATCAGCTTTTAACAATAACCGAGAGACTGAAAGAACTTGAAAGAAAGCAACAATTCCAATAAAGTAAAAGAATCTAAGCCAATCATTCTCTTTACTAAATCAAGTAAAAGGTTTTGAACCGTATGACTATTTTCCCAGAATGTTTTTTGATCTATAATATATCATGGATCTTCTATCCGCCATTTTTTGATCAAGAACCTTTCAAATTTAGTGGATCCAAACGGACTAATGCCGGTAACGGTTCTCGTGTTATAATTCTTTAAAATGGTTGTGTAAAGGTCAATTTAAACAGTTTCAAAAAAAGATGATAGTACTTATTTTGATTTATAAAACCAGCATTTTGTTTTTATAGGTTTTAGACCATCAATTCTTTAGGATTTAGCAATCCAACATAATAGTATTTTATTTGATGAAGATTATCGGATCAATTGAGTCAGGTTGCGTCATATAGATTCACCATCTAAAAGATATCAGATAAAGAGTCGCTCTTTTCACTACATAATAACACAATACCTTAAAATTTATTAAAAATATATAATGGCACAAAATCAAAGACATCAAAAAAATTTGTATTATATAATGGCAAATTATTTTTAATTTAGCGATATAATTTAACTATTATAAAAATATGATATCAGAGTTGTAACATCCACAAGACTACCCCCCATTTTTTCTAAAATCATATGATGGCTTGACATGGTTCCACCACTTGCCATAATATTTAATATATATAAGATAATTATAAAAGACACTACTATAGCAAATAAAATAATAAATCTGGATTTTCTGCTTGAAAAGACACCCCCACCAGCCTTTTTAATGGCGGGCTCCTTTTTGTCATGAAGCAAATCTTTCTTTCTCTCAGCATATTTAGATGAATTAAGAATAGGTATCCTTTTCAGCATTTTTCCATTAGAAATGGATTTTTGCACTTCATACAAAATCGCATTTTTTCCTTCTTTGGATTTTTCGTTAAAAACTTTCAATGCGTCCAAGTAATTGGTTCTTTCTTCACTAGATGTTCTTTGAAATTTATTATTCCAATCTATTACCCATACTTTCTCAATATTAGACGCATCATCATCTGGATAAAAATTTATATCATCATTGTTTTTATCACTGCTTTCTGGCATTATCTTTTACCTGATCATCCATTAATATAGATATCAAACATTATATACATATAGCAAAGAATTGGCAATAAAGAATTAATATTACTTTAAAAAATAGAAAAGGGTAACTTTCGCGGCATCATTTAAATAATCGCTTGATTTGATCCATTGGTTACAGATTTTATTTAAAAATAATTTGCAATATTCGAACCATCTTTGAGCATTCTCAAACGATATTAAAAGTCATAGATCGAAAGTCTTTCCAATCAAAAAATAACTTTTCTCCCAATAAACACAATATTGATTTTTTTACAACATTTAGGATTATATATAATGCGCATATTCTATTGCAAATATTTTCTAATCTACAATACTACAATCAATACAAACACCCCAACTACACATTCTGTTACTAAAAATATCAATAAAGGCTAAAGTTTCCCCAACCAACAACAGTAATAGACAGTCAATTCATTATTATTTGAATTACTCTTCTTTTTCTTCCACCAATATAAGCTGATTATTATACTCTATGGCCAAGCTCTTTTGTTTAAGTACATTTCTTATATTATTTGCGAATTCTATTATATTTTCAACATCAATTTCACTTACATGAACTTCTGCTCGCACATACTTTACTGGCTCATACTTTTTCTCAAAGTACCCATCAAACTCTATAAGTGACATTCCACCGTATTCGTAAGCCAATTTTCGTATAACTTCAAGATATCCTTCTACTCGGGGCAGATAAAATTTAATCGAATTCTTCAGTATTTTCACATTATAATTTCTATATGCATCTTTAGATTCAGCCATATTCAAAAACCAAATTAAAGCAATTTAGTTGTATGCCACATACATTTCATACAAATCATAATTACTACCAAATATCAAATTTTTAGAACTTTTCACCATATGAGATATAAATAGCACAAATCAGCATTTGAGAAATCCACAATAAATAAAATGGTAGCACAGAACAACGTGATCCTTATAAAATTTTTTAAACAACAGTGTATTAAAAAGAGTTTATATTTTTGGATGAGTAATTGTAATAAATATATAATACCCGTGCCACAAGGAACACTACAAAGAATCGATAGAACTTCTTCTCCAGCGCATACAGGCAAGCTTAGAAATGCAGTAGACTTTGTTGTTCCACAAAACACCCCGGTTCTTGCCGCGGCAGATGGCATAGTGACCTGTCAAAGATGACTCTAATTTTGGAGGCCCTGATCCGTCTTATTGGCACAGTACAAACTTCATTTCCATTTTGCATTCCTATGGGGAATATACCCGATATGATCACCTAGCACATCAAAAACTTTATTTCAGTTGTCAACAAATTTTTGCTACAATTTTTTTTGTAATATTCAAATAAAGAGGTATTTTATCAGGTATATTAATTATCATGAAATATAATATATGTATTGATAAAGATTACGGAAAATGAAAAAGATGGAACAACACAATCATCATTGACACAAAAAATACAGGTTACTTTGGAAAATAAGGAAGAAAAGACTTTCGAGAGTTATCCCATTGTCATAAAGTCAAAAGACATAAAACATTTGATCTATGAAATACAAAAGTCTACCAGCATGAAAAATAATACTACACACACAGGCGGATTTATAGACAAAGTTAAGGAAAAGGCAAAAGAAGTTAAAGATGCGGTTGTAGGCTCGACAAAAGACATTGCAGGAAAGGCAAAGGATACCGATCGTCCCGCCCTGTCATCCTCATCCTCAGAGTCATCACAATCCTCAGAGTCAATTATGGACAAAGTTAAGGAAAAGGCAAAAGACGCTAAAGATGCGGTTGTAGGCTCGACAAAAGACATTGCAGGAAAGGCAAAGGATACC
>JBBJMN010000175.1:0-2904 GCA_037720485.1 Candidatus Nitrosocosmicus sp. | reverse complement strand
TTCATCATTGTGCCATTGTCCATGGTCATATTATCATTCATCATTGTGCCATTGTCCATGGTCATGGTCATATTATCATTCATCATTGTGCCATTGTCCATGGTCATGGTCATGGTCATATTATCATTCATCATTGTGCCATTGTCCATGGTCATATTTTCTTGTGCGAATGCCATTGGTGCTGTCATCCCTACAACAAATGAAATTGCTGCTATGATACTTACGATTGCAATTAAGTTTAATTTATACATGTAGATTTAGTAATAGTTTATCACTATATAACACAATTGTTAATCAACTATATGGTGGTATAACAACTATTAACATACATTTTATATTTTATTACATAATAATTTTATAAAAATAATCTGTTTTCCATATTGTACATTGATTTTTCATTCAAAGATTATATATGTCCAAACACAATCCTAAAAAAAATAAATATTTTAAACTTTATTGTGATTCTCAAAGAAAAAGGGTGCATAAAGAAAAAGATACAAAACACCATATCCTATTACAACGAGAATATGAAGACATGCTTATTTTATAAAAGAAGAAACACATTACAATTCATTAAAGAAATAGTGCCTATTTTTTATACGGACATGAGAATTTGATTTATACAAATAGATCCATAAATTATTAAATCAGCAGTATTTTCGATAAGAAATTTAATCATTCTTTTCCCATTTCACTATTGTATTAGAATGTATGGCAATATTAGTTGATAAATTCAAGAGGTAATATATATACCATGAATATATAGATCACATAGTGATATATAGACTATATACTTATATCATTTCTTCGACTAATATTGATTATGGCTAGCACTGTTTCACTATTAGAAAATGATGCCATTAAAGAATATATCACTGATTATGAGCAGAAAATAAAAGATATAAAAAACAAAAGCAATAATTACTTAAAGAATAGCAAGGTTCAGGATTTTTATGATATAAGTTCTGCACTAAAAATTTTGAGAGATAATCAAATAGTTTTCCCAAAGAAAATTAGAAAACAAAAAACCCTACAAGAGATTAGGAAAATATCTACATCTGTTTCAAAGATAAATAAAAAATTAAAAGCAAAGGAAAAATCGATAAGAAATTGTAAAGAACACAACAACAGAAAGTGATCAAACACATACTAGAAATTTTGAAAACTATCTAAAAACTAAAAAGCAAAGTCTATTAGCAAAATCAAATAAAACAATACTTGATCTAAATTCCCTCCAATTAACACCATTTAATTTCAGAACCAATAATATTTCAATACAAAATAAAACAAAGAAATTTAATCAAAAAATTGTTAAATTAACAACAGGAATTGAAAAAAAGGTTAAATTAATCTCTTCAAATAATAAGAATAATGGTAATAATGATATTACATTAAAAAAAATTAATAGGTTACAAAAAAGCATAGAGAATTTACAAATAATTTTAGACATATTATCAAATAGCAAAGAACAAGTCCAAGATAAAAACTTCAATCAACACAATAAGAATGCCATAGCTATTACTAGCGAATTAGGGAAAGTTCAACAAGTAATAGAAAACATCAATAACAATAAAAAAGCAATAAAAATACTAAAGCAAGGAGACTCCAAACAATATTTAGTAAGTCTTACTAACAAAATGAATAAAGATTTAATGGATAAGCAAAAGCAGTTTATGGATATTTGTATTCGGCTATCAGAGGCTAAAAATCATGCATAATAATATTATCCATTTAATAGGTATGAGTATCAAAAGCATTGGAAATATAATAAAAATTGAGAAAGTTCTGTAAGGATATTTGTAAATCCTATAAGGCTTATAAAGATGAATATTCCGGTGGATATTATGCTGAAGGGCATAAGAGGTGTGTAGAATGCGAGTTATTTTTAAAATGGGATGGAATGAGGTGTCCTTGCTGCGACCACATTCTTCGAATAAAGCCACACAACAATGATTGCAAAACCAGATTATTAAAGCAAAGTGCAAGATTATAATTAAAATAAGAAAGACATAATCTTATCATGGGGTTTGTTTTTTTAAAACCTATAACAATCTTTATTTTATAGGTAAAAGAGAATAAACGTATAATTGAATCATCACCATGGCAATTGAGTGGGATTATCTAATCATTGAAATGGTTTTGTTGGCAGGAATAATTTGGTTTACAGTCTATATTGAACACTTTGCATATCGCAGGTCTCAGTTGAATGAAGATAAAAAGACTATGAAAAACATCATAAGATATATCAAAAACGATTTAGAGAATAGGCTTGGTTTTATTGATGAATCATTACAATTCAAAGACTATAAACCATTCTTTACAGATATGTGGGATGCTGTAATACTTTCAGGAAAACAATCGCTACTTCAATTTGAGCTTTTTCAAAGTATCCAACGATCATATTCGTGGATGAAATATTACAATAGTGAGTTAGATATAAGCAAAAAGGGAGATATTGATGAAAAAATCCTCGAAGAGTTATTAGAGAATGTAAAAAAATCGATAGAAAAATCCATTAGCAAGATAAATGACTTTAAAAAAATCTAAATAAAAATAACCAGTCATAACACTGTTCATCCAAGGAAACATCTTTTTTGGATATCCAAATTAGTTTAAAGAAAATATGCTAAAATTTGTAATGATTCAAGATTAATTTAGAATTAACTATTTTTTATACAAATAAAATTAACCGATACTGACGAGTTGGTATTCAACAAAACCTTGAGCGAACAGAGCCGTTTCTCTCATATTATTATTTATATATAAGTGAATTTATACCCAAACAGTAATATAATAAAAAAAGATGAAAGATAGAGGTTTTTCAAAGAAAAAATATTAAAATTTTTATATTTTAATTTAATTTATGAATTTGGACTATTCACAAATATCACCTGTCCTCCTTCA
>JBBJMN010000174.1:0-2910 GCA_037720485.1 Candidatus Nitrosocosmicus sp. | reverse complement strand
CCTTAAATATATCTACACGTGATCCACTTATAAAGTTTATATGAT
Source organism: Candidatus Nitrosocosmicus sp. (assembly GCA_037720485.1). Classification (GTDB taxonomy): domain Archaea; phylum Thermoproteota; class Nitrososphaeria; order Nitrososphaerales; family Nitrososphaeraceae; genus Nitrosocosmicus. The sequence continues at coordinate 2,865 of JBBJMN010000174.1, read as the reverse complement.
TTACCAACGTAAAAAATAACGTAATTTGATTAATTCTTTATTAACGTTTTCTTGTGCTAAGGATAGGAGAAAAAAGAAAATTGTGCTTTAACTTGTATTCGTAGGACCTTTAAACCTGCGTTTGGCCTTGCAAATATTGGATCTCGGATTTGGAGGGAAGGGACATATGTTATGTAGTTGGCAAAAAGTATTAAATCTTTAGCCTATAGGCTCAAATATTATTGAGAGGTAGGCACCAGTTTTTTGGCATTGTGAATAAGATTGAATAAATGAAGGGTTTGGATTTGGGCCTGCATTAATACCTTGTGGTTCCCATGAATTATCTACAGGTTTACTAAAAACAACATGGTTGCCGCCTGTTTTTTCAGATCCCCGCCTGTAAGAATTTCATCGGAATTAAATGAGGCGATACTAATCTCACCCGCATTATCTAGAGCAATATTTCCTTTGACTGTTCTAATGCTTAGATCTGACAGGTTCTGACTGTCCATGGGTACCCTGTTCGCCAGTATTGCCATTATCCCCTTTGTCGCCCTTTTCACCCTGTGGTCCTGCTGGCCCCATTGGCCCGGGATCTCCATTGTCTCACTTTGGCCCTTGCAATCCATCAAGGCCTGGCAGTTGATTTAGTTCGTCTAAATCAATGCCACCTATTGACAATGCGAGGAAAGGGTGCGTATATACAATTGATGCTAACCCTGTTGACAGTACAATGGTAAAAATATGAGTATCCTTGAATGTTATTGAATAAATTCGACTAAGATGTATAACTATTTTAATCTTTCTAGTGTATAATAGTCATGGCAGGAAGAAGAAAAAACGATTTTAGTGTTCTCATGGTTTGCACAGAATACCCTCCTATGCAAGGGGGAATTGGAAGATACACTTTCAATTTGGTGCAGGCTTTGCGTGCAAAGGGCATAAAAATCAGCGTTCTTTCTAACTCTGACGGGGATGGTGATTACAATGGTTTATCGCCATTTGCCAAAAACAATTCAGAGGTTATATATGAGGTAGTGCAAAAACTACATCCTGACATAGTTCACATTCAACATGAACATGGGTTGTATGGGTTTGAGCTGAATCCCTTGTTTCCAAACAGAACAAAAACAGGATTAGACAAGTTTTACTCTGTTTGCAAAGTTCCAATAGTTTCAACCTTCCACACCGCCTACAGGTTTAAGGTCTGGATGCAATCCACAACTGTAAATGGAAAAGATACGTTCCGTGTAAAATACCTGTGTGAGTATTGGAAGCACTTGATTAATTACCCGTCGTTCCGCAGAGCCAACTCGCATGCCATGTCCAAAAGCGCAGCTGGAATAGTCCTTTCTGACTACATGACGGATTTGATTCCAGGTAGTCAGGTCATATACCATGGGGCCGAGCCATTTCAGTCTGTCGGGGTTGAGCAAAAAGAAGCAAGAAAAATTTTAGGTTTGCCTGAAAATGAGAAAATAGTTTTGGTACAGGGATTTTTAACTGCAACAAAAGGCTGGGACATTCTAAAAAAAATGAAGATACCTGATGGCTGGAAAGTGGTGATGAACTATTCCAAAAATCACTACAATGAACAAATAATTGACTTAAATCTAAACAACAAAAAAAATGTCATTAACTTAGAAAGGGATTATCTCTCCGAAAAAGACCTCTCCACATTGTTTTTTGCGTCAGACATAATTTTTTTACCATATAAGGCAATCGGAGGCTCTGGAACCATGTTTGATGGCATAGGACACTGCAGGCCGTTTTTAGCCTCCGATACAGACTTTTTTATTGAGTTCTCTAAGATTGGGCTTGGTGTGGCCACTGACAGAAATGCCAAGAGTTTTGAGCAAGGCCTTAAGACTGTTGATGAAAACTATGAGACTCTAAAGTCTAATGTGGAGAAATTCCGCAAGAACCTAAAATGGGATAACATTGCTGACCAACACCTGGACATCTACAACAACATACTTGCTACCAATGAATATAGCCAAGAGGTCAAGGCAATTGCAACAAACAAACCCAATAAGAGCCACAGTAGTATGTGATGATTATGCCAGTTATTGTCCCTCCTATGAGATAGGGCACTTGACGCTTTAAGGTTGATTTTAATATTGATTCCAAAACAATATCTGCTAATACGGGCATAACATGGTTTATGTGTTTCTGTAATAAGGTATTAATTTCTTTTTGGTTTTGAAGGATTGATTCAATTTATGAACCAGCACAATAAAATGTGATGTGTAAGATACCGGCATGCTCACCATGATCTAGAGTTTTATCTATTTGGATAAAAAATACATCATGTCTGAGAATCTAAATGGTATGGTCAGTATACATTCATGGTCAATGCCTACTGAGTCTAGCTGTTCTTTAGATAAACGTTCTCTTAATATAGTTGTGGTAATGACAATTCTCTGGCAGGGGTTTTTTTTGTGTATTTCTTTTGCGATGTCAAGACCGGGTATGTCAAACAGATGGGTGATGATTATGACAATATCAAAGTTGGTGTTTTTTGTATTTTTAAATAGGCGGTTTAAGCATGCTTCCCCGCCGTCTACTATCTCCATATCCAAACCAAATGAATCCAAATATGTCTGATAGAGGTACATTAAATCATGGTTTGATTCTGCAACAAGAACCCGAATTCGCTCGGGCACGTCTATGTAATGATGGTTATCTTTGTTGTTTCTTTTTTTGTCCTCATAATGTACTTCTACGGCCGTATTGTTTGAAGGGCTTTTTTGAGGCTTTACATAATCAACATCCATATCGGTGTTTTCGTATGAGTGATATCCTTTTCTATCAGATGCTATACATGATTCACAAATGCCTTTTCCCTTCTTTATCCAATTATAAGTAACTACGATTCATTAAATA
>JBBJMN010000173.1:0-2970 GCA_037720485.1 Candidatus Nitrosocosmicus sp. | reverse complement strand
ATCAAGTGAAATTGCATAGCTTTCGGATGAAATCTCATACATCCTTTTTTTATTGATTTTAAGGGTTTTAATTATGCCATTGGTTATCAATAACGAATCTTCCAGTATAGATGACATCTTCCACAAGGAAGGCTTGATTTCCTGCAGATCTCTACTATAGCCAGATGGAAGTCCTTTCATAATTGAAGATATGGATTGCAAAATCCCAGTGGCCAAGCCAGTCTTTCCCCGTATTATTTCAAGTGGATCAGGATTTTTTTTCTGTGGCATAACAGAAGAGGAAGAGCTAAACCCATCATCTAAAGATATGAATCCAAATTCAGAAGTAGCCCATAATATTAGGTCTTCAGACACTCTACACAAGTTTAACATGCATATTAGGGAATTGGATGCAAACTCTATCAATGAATCGCGTGAGCTAGTTGCATCGATGCTATTGTAAATTAAACCCGAGAATCCCAACAGAGATGAAACTCTTTCCCTATCAATATTGATACTGCTACCACCAATAGCACAGGCGCCTAATGGAGAACAATTAATCCTATCATATAATTCAAAGAATCTATCAAAATCACGAATTAACGAATAAGCATAAGACAGTAGATAATGAGAAAAAACACCTAATTGCGCATGTTGCAAATGAGTATACATAGGCATTATAGAATCGATATTTTCTTCTGCCCTTTTGATTATAGAAGAAATCAAAACGATCAAATTTTGACATATGTTATTTATATCGTCTCGTGCTTTCATTCGTATATCCAAAACAACCTGATCGTTTCTTGATCGTGCAGTATGCATTTTTCCTCCTGATTCCACATCAGTCATCTTAATAATTGCGGATTCAACTAACTCATGTATGTCCTCCGAATTTGAGTTTCCAAATTCTTTCAATAAACTGACATTATCCAATAAACTAGTTGTACTCTTTAGTATTTTTTTTAATTCGTTTTTTGACAATATACCAACCTCATATAACATTAAAACATGAGCCTGACTGCCTATAATATCATAATAGAGCAAGTTATTGTCATCATATACAGATGACAGAAAGGAAAGTGCAGAATCATCCAAATTCCCATGTGGCCTCGATCTATACATTAAAAATTTTTATTCAGTTGGCAATATTAATAAGTTTTAATTTAAATAATTAATAAATAGGAAGATAATAATATACAGATATGTCTCAGGATTTGCAGCTCACAAGGCGTCAGATATTTGAAGAACTCACAAAAATAGTGGATCCAGAAATCGGAGTATCAATCATGGAATTAGAGCTAATAGACAAGGTAGATATAGAACAGGGAAAAGTGAATGTTGATTTACATCTTACTAGTCCGTTTTGTCCAGCAGTTTTTGGCTTCAAAATAGCTCAAGATGTAAAAGACAATATCTGTAAGGTTGAAGGTATAGAAGATGTAAAAGTGAATGTAAGCAATCATTTCATGGCAGAAGCAATAAACAAGCAGGTTAATGAAAGTAAATCCCCCAAATCTGCATCAACAACAAATGAATCTACGACTAACACAGGTCAAGACTCAAAACAATCAGAATAGGCCTTAAAAAAGGGGTTAGTAGGTCAAATTAAAAACCAATCTACCCTGTATGGTTTATATAAAATCGATTTAAATGGATTTTAACCATTATATTTATTCTTTATTCTTTGTTCTCAAATTTGAAATTTTTTTGTTGTTTTTCGATAATCCAAGCATATGGCCTTTAAGGAGTTGTATGCCTAGTGCCGGATCAACGCCTTTGGGGCATACAACACTACATGATCCTGCAAAATGACATCTCCAAATGCCATGCCTCTCATCAATTATATTAAATCTAGTCTTTTTGCTGTCATCCCTGCTATCTGCTTCATATCTGTATGCTTGGGATAATGCTTGAGGTCCTGGGAATTTAGGGTCCGTTGCTACTGTTGGACACGCAGAGTAGCAAAGGCCACACCTTATGCAATATGAAAATTGGAGGTATTTATCAACATCTTCATGCGTCTGTTCAAATTCAACAAGGTCATGTTTTTCATCAATGTCAAGTGAAACTCCATCATTTTGAATAAAGGGTTTCATGTTTTTGTGATGACTAAAGAATTGAGAAAAATCAGAAACCAGATCCCTTATTCTAGGGAAATTAGGCAAAGGTTCGCAAACAACGACATCACCCTTTAACTCAGATATCTTTGTATAACAAGCAAGGCTGGGTCTACCGTTTATTTTCATTCCACATGAGCCACAAGAAGCCATTCTACAAGAATAACGAATCCCAACACTGCTATCAGAATAACTTTTTACATGTAACAAAGCATCTAAAACAGTAGTCCAACGCTTAACGGGAACTTCAAATTTATCGTAATGCGGAGAATCATCTTTGTTATAATTAGTTCTGTATACCTTTAATATTACTTTTTTATTGTCTTCGTTGCTCATATTATATCATTCACTTAATTATTTACTTTATTTAGCATTCCTACAAGATAATAATAATAACTATACATCGATCATTAGAGTAATTTTTATCAACCACATCATAATCCGCTCGCAATAACAATTGTTCTTGTACCATACGCTATTACACCAACCATAGCTATCAACACCAATATAGTTATTGTGGATTCCCATCTAGGAGATTGCTTAAGCTCTAACAAAATAATCCTTAACCCATTAAAGCCATGAATAGATATCAAAACTAGGATAGACTCTAAGAGTATAACATAAAAGATATTGTGGTAATTAGCTATCACATTTTCATATGATAAACTTTGGCCAAATGGCATAATAAGCCTAAATATAATATGGACAGCTACAGCAAATAAAGACAAAATTCCAGTCAAATAGTGAATTTTCGTTATTTGGCTTTCTCGTAATCTCAATAACGCCATATGTTATAATTCAATCCTATATGGATATTTTAAATTAATAGTATTTATGCATGTTATTGTAATCATCATCATCATCATTTTCGTTC
>JBBJMN010000008.1:0-36045 GCA_037720485.1 Candidatus Nitrosocosmicus sp. | reverse complement strand
AATGAAAAAGGAATCTATTAAAATCCCGTATGATATTGCTAGTTCCGAATTTGTGGTGGGAAGTCCGTATGATGTTATAGAAATGTTAGAGAGGTTCATAAAGTCGGGAACTAACCACTTTATAATTAGATTTTGGGGTGATGGTTTGTATAAGAATATAGAGACATTTGGAAACAAAGTAGTGCCATATTTTAGAGATTTAGAGAAGTAAAAGTCTTTAAAAAAAACTATCCAAAGTTTTATTTTTATTTGTTTTCAATTCTTTCGTTTTTATTCCTTTTAATTTATTTGCAGGTTCCGCATTATATCCTAAACGATTGAGATGTTTCGCAAATTCAACCTGAAATCCATGAACAGTAAAAATCTTTTCGGGCCTGCTTTTCTTTATAACTTCCAATAGTTCGTCAAAATCACAATGGTCGCTAAATGGAAAGACATAATCCAAATTCATGATGTGACAATAATTTTTGTTGACCGCCCAACCACTGAATCCTATGGTAACTGCACCATACTTTTCTTTTAAATAGTTGATTGATGTGTGCTTGCCGCTAATTAATGGATAAATTAATACCCATGGTTTTTTGTCCAACATGTTTTTTTCTTTTGCACATGATAAAGATGTTGATTCTTCTAATACTATGCCAAAATTTTTATATATATTATTGTATTGATAAATGTTATCATGTACTATAAGTGGTTTCCATGCACCAAACAATGCGGTGAGAATTTGAGCTTTACCTAAAGAATATCCCATCAATATTACCGGAATCCCTCTTGAGTACATTTCTGAAATCAATGAATTTACTTGGTAGGTAATTTTATCAAGGGGGGGAAATTTGTATTCTGGTTTACCAAAAGTTGACTCAATAATTAATGTTTCTACCCTGGGTATTTCAGGCTTATTTAGGAAAGCCCTCTTTCTGGTAGAAATGTCTCCGGTATAAAATACGTTTTTGTTGAATAGCAATCCTTTTGACCCTAGAATGTGGCCATTGTCTATCAATTGAAAGTCTTCATATAGTTCTAAATTATTACTTATATTGTATCCTCTGATATTTGCAATTACCGATGTTACATTAGAACTAATAATTTTATTTTTTAAATTGAATTTTTTTAGGTGTGTTTTATTTAAGATATGATCTGTATGGGCATGAGAAATAAAGATATAATCTTCATCTATTATGTGAATAGGGTCTAAGTATATTCTAGTTTTATCGTTTTTTAATAGTATTTGGTTGTTTTTATCTAGAATTACCTTATATTCTATCACTATTTAGTTTATTTTTAGTTATAATATTAATTTTGTATTCGCTATGTACTTTTTATTTAATATGTACGGTTATTGTTTCATTAAAATTAAATTTGGCAATTTTAATAAAAGAAAGATTGGACAATAAAATTATTTATGTTTTATTAGATGGAATTGGTGATCTTCCTCATCCGGACCTGAACGAATTGACTCCATTGGAATCTGCTATTACACCAAATTTGGATAGAATAGCAAGAAATGGAATTTCAGGCCAAGTAATGAGTGTTGGTGAAGGAATTGCTCCTCAATCAGATATTGCAGTTTTTAATATGTTGGGTTACAATTTTAAAGATAAAGACTATGTTGGAAGAGGCGTTGTAGAATGTCTCGGTTGCAACATAGATTTTAAAAACGGAGATTTAGCTTTAAGAGGAAATTTTGCCACTATTGATACTAATAAAAAAATAATTGATAGAAGAGCGGGAAGAATCATTTCAAAGGCGGATTCTTTAGAAATTTGTAATTTGATCAATAATAACATCCAGATTTCTGATGACCTTCAGATCACTATGGAGCCTACAATTGGTCATAGGGTTATATTACGTTTTAGAAAAAAAGACAAAGTTTTGGGTGAAAATATAACTAACACTGATCCTGCATATGATAAAATCGATGGTATTGGAATAGCTAAATCTAGCTCAACTAATGAACTTTATGTTGCTGATTCTCAATACAGTGATGAAGATTCTAAATCTTCTGCCAATATTGTAAATTCTTTTTCAGATCAAACGATTCGGTTGTTAAATGACTGTGCGGTTAACACTAGGAGAGTAAATCAAGGTTTGTTGCCAATTAATTGTATTCTATTGAGAGATGCAGGTAATCGATATCCTCAAGTCCAAGCAATAAATGAAAAATACAACCTTGATTTTGCATCATTAGTTGATATGCCCGTAGAAATAGGCATTTCAAAAATTCTTGGTATTAAATCATATAAAGCCGGTGAACCTGATGAATATGAACTAAAATCCAAAACGCTTTTAGATAACATAGAAAATCATGACTTTTTTTATGTTCATATTAAAGGGCCAGATGAATTTGGTCATGACGGTGATGCAAAAGGAAAAAAGAAAAATATAGAAGAAATAGACAAATATTTCTTTAAACCTTTAGAAAAAGGAATTGATGATTTTAAAGATATTGATGTAAATTTCATTATTTCTGGGGATCATTCAACCCCTTGCAGTAAAAAATCTCATACTGACGATCCAATCCCTCTTCTTGTATCCAGTAAAAACATTGAGAATGATGGGACATCAAGATTTACTGAAAATTGTTCAAAAAAAGGAAAAATTGGCAAAATACTTGGTTATAAAGTGATAGAACGGTCTTTGAAATATCTTTATCCTGATATTGACAAATAGCTAAAACTAATGGCTTAGTTTAAACCTAAGTAATGCACCTATTTTTCCTAAACTTTGTATTGCCGCTCCCTCTTCTGTTTTGGATGAGATTATCTCAATTCTAGTCCCACTTAATGCAGATAATTCTTCTAAATAATCGATAATATCTTTTTCTTTTACCTGATAATCCATACTAGAACATACCGAACATGGACTTGAATTTAAATTCTGTTTGGTTTCAACCAGATGCTCATGGTCTACTATTTTATCAAATGTATTATTACATTTATTACAAATAAATTCTAACCTAATTAGATTTATATCGTCAGTTACAATTATTAGATCAGTAATACCTGATTTTAATTTGTCAACAACATCATTCATACCGTATATTCCTAATCCTTTCCCTGAGTAAACTTCACTCATGAATTTTTTAACTAATTTCTTTTCTTCCATAGACCTAAATTCTGACATTATACCCTGTTCATTTACTTTGTCAATTATTTCTCTAATGCCCTCATCGCCTGTATATGATGTATCGAGTATGGAGATGATATTATTCTGTAACCTATAGTCCAAATATTCCTCTCGAATAAATGTATCTTTTGTTGGCCCTGGGCCGCCAATTACTAGTCCTTTGACCGGGTATTCATCTATTAAGATTTTTTGAGCATAATCGGCTACACGGTGATAATACTCATTAAGCTCATTGTCTCTTAACCTTTCAAATCTTCTTGCGGATTGACCTCCTTGTCTGTGCTTGCCTGCTACTCCCGAAGTTAGTGTTTCGACAGTTTGCCACCTTTCTCCTGTTAATATTCCCAAGCCTGTTTCTTGGGTATCTATGGAAATTATTCCAATAACTTTATCGTCTTTTAACATCTCTTTGATATGATCTATCCAAAAGTGATCATCACATCTGTACAAACTTATTTGTACTGGTTTTGGTGGGATGATGGTGTAGATTTCAATTTTTTCTGTTCCGATGCCCTTACCCGTCGATATTGCTCCACAGAATATGACTAATCCATTTTCTGGAGTCTCTTTATATAGTTTTAATTGTTCCATTGTTTTACTAAGAGCATCTTGGACATGGGTCTTGGTAAGGTCTGATTTAATGTTGGATGCTGTCCCTGATTCATTTCTTAATTGTGCTATTACATCATAAATAGGCCTTCTTGGGGGGATATATACAGTTACTAATTCTGTCCCATGTCCTGATATTTTCGATAAATCATTTAGCATTTTTGTTATTTTATATTTTTTTACGGAATCCCATTTTTCCTCAGCTTTTGATGCTTGGGGCATAAATATTGTTATTTTTTGCTTAATTTAATTATTGATTAATTATCAAAATGTAACTGTAATAATGCAATAAATAAAATTTTTAATTAAACCCCAATAATCCATTAAACTTTAATTACTTTTGCTTTTTTTAACATTTTTATTATTTTAACGTACATATATCATTAAAAATAAATACATAATATTTATTTAAAAGATTTTAGTGTAGGTTTTAGATAGAAAAATTGTCAGAAATGAGGAAAGACTATTATGTTCAGGATAAATTCGTTTTGATCCCTTATAATGAAAATACAAATGAGAACTTTCAAAATATCATTAATCAAAGTATTTTCCCATATGAATTAAAAGACGAAAATAAATGCCCTTATTGTCCTGGCAACAGACAATTCTCTGATCAATTGGTTTTATCATTTGTTGTCAAAGATGGCATGCTTCAACGGTTATATGATTCTCAAGGAGACGAAAATGAAAATTGGGCTATAAGAGTATTTGAATGTAAAAATCCAATAGTTACAACAACCCCAAACCATGAATATTCTGACAAACCTTTCTATAGGGAACCAGCTTATGGGTATGACTTAATTATAATACCCACTCCTAAACATTCTGAATCTTTAACTGATTTATCTATAGATCAATGGACGAATTTATTGTTGGTTTTACAAGACAGAGTACGATGGCTGTACAGTCAAAAGGGGGTTACATACGTAGCTATTCATGCGAGTCGAGGGAAAAAAGGCGGTAGCACAATAAATCATCCTAATTTTCGTATCACAACGTTTTCCTCTATTCCGCCAATTATTGAAAAAGAAGCTAAAACTTTTCATCAATCGATGAATGAAAATGGTATCTGTCCTGCCTGCAATATGATTGAATCAGAGTTTAATGGCCCCAGACAGCTTTTTACCACCGATAGCTTTATTACATTAGTACCTTGGGCTCCTACTTACAATTATGAATTTTGGATATGTCCAAAGAGGCACTCTACTTTTTTTTCAAAGACAAATCAAAAAGATATTACAGACTTGGCTTTGGTTATTTGTTCGTCAATGCGCGGAATGGATGCTGTTTTAGGAAAAACTGATTTTAGTATCGCATTTCATATATCTCCTGAAAAGAAGAATAGTAGGCAACTCCATTGGCATATTGAAATTTATCCACTTTTAGCTTCATGGTCTGGGCTTGAAAGAGGATTTGGAATCTATATTAATTTGCCAAATCCCGAATATTCAGCTGGAGTTTTGGGTGCTGCAGCGAGAAAAGAATTAGCTCGCCTAATTGGAATAATTTAATAAAATTAAAATAATCATTCTTTTTTACTAAAATAAAAGATGTTAAAAACTGACGAATGGTTATCTTTATCCGTTGTAGGTTTAGTAGTTTTATTTGTTTTTTTAACCGTTTCTTTCTATACCTTTCTGGTTGGACCTAATTCCGAGGGTCCTCAAACAACTATAGAACCTTCTAGTTCATTTATTCAAATCATTTTTCTATCTGTAGGTCCTGCTGTGGCACTATCTTTTTTTACAAATGTTGTATCGGGAGAGCGTTCAAAATTATCATCAATTCTAGTTATTTCTTCTGGAATTATACTTATTGTGGGTATGATTTATGTTTCATTTCTGATACCTCAGGTAAAACACATTGAACTTCCTTTATGGGTTGCTAATACACCTTTAATTTTTGCAATATTTGGAATATTATTATTTCTTCTTGGTGTGGTTAAGTATAGAAAAAGCACTCAAACACGAAACACTACACTTGATTCTAATTGACCATGAATTAAAGGGAAGTTAATTCTATTGAAAAAAGAAATTAATTATCAAAAATTGAGAAAAGACCATGGCAATAAATCAGAGTTTAGGAGAGAAAATCTATTTTTTACCAATTACAATTAACAAAAATGATCTTACAAATGTATTTTCACAAAATGGGGATTCAAAAAAATTTTAGCAATAGTTATTGGGACAAAATACGACTTTTATAAGCCGGCTCCGCTGTTATTGGAAGCTAGAAGACAAAATCTGCCTGATGTTGTGATTTCCACAGGCCAAAACTATGATGATCTACTGAGATATGGTATTAAACAATTAGGCTTAAGTGATTCAATTGTTTGATCTAAATATTAGAGGGGATTTAATGGGGAAATCAAGTGATATAATTTTTAAATTTGGGAATTTTTGACACAACATCTTAAGAATAAATACCCTAATCAACATATTTTGCCAATAGTTCACGGTGACACATTAGTAGCCGGGATGGCAACATTATCTTGGGTTTTTGGTCCGGGTCAAAAGGTGGGGCAAAACGAGGCCGGTTTACGCATTATGAGTCCAAGAATATTAAAGAATATTAAAATTAATCAAATACCAAACAAGATATTTTTTAGACAAGTTCTTTTTAGATTAGCTAACTAATGATTGTTGGTTCTTGACTCGGGATGAAACATTTCCAGAACAAATTGATACATGGATTTGCTCATCCGGTACATTATTCTTTTTTGTTCCATCTAACCTTAACAGAGACCATTTGATAAGACATGGATATCCCGAAAACGATATTTATACGGTAGGTAATTCAGTAGTGGATGCATTATACTTAAAGCGAAATAATGAGCCAAAAGAAAGCGTATTTAATATTTATCTCATATTGGAATCGGGAAATTGGATTCGCATGGATATACATGGAAGGGAAAATTTGACATTCCATAGGTTTAATGCAATTATTGGGGGTTTGATTGACTTGATAACGAAAAATGAGTTTAAAGTTATTCTGATATTTTTAAATGCAACCATTTCTGCTTTAAACAAATACAATCTATATCCAAAACTAAAAAACTTTGAAGAAAAATATAGTGAAAAATTAATACTTACAAATTTATGGAAAGAATATGGACGTGTTGTGAAGTTTTTGGATAGCGGCAAATGTTGGATAGAAGTTACTGATTCAATCAATGCAAGAAGAAATATTATACTTTCCTAAAGTTTGCTCTTTTACAATTCGATTAAATACGGATAGACCTGAAACTATATTTGATGTAAATGGAAATTTGCTAATCCCCCCCAATTAGCAGGCATTGGTTTGAGGATATTATATAATGATTTATGAAAAAAGAGAAGATTATGGATTTAATTTCAATAATAAAAAAGATATATGGAAAGCCTGGTGACCTTATGGAAGACGAAAATAGTAGAAATATTTAAAAAGGAATTCGAAAATGATGAAAACAATTTTTTCCCTTGGTTGCATCAGCGATTTAATTATTGGAAGGAGGGAGATAAATTTGAATATTTATAGAATAATTCCAAGATTTACTAAAATTTGTAAGGCAGATAAATTTATCTTAGTTTTACCAATTTCAATTAAATTATCTCATGAAGTGAAGAATATTTCTAAATATATATATTAATTAGGGCTCATTAATGCTGTAAAATAAATATTTGCTATTGCCAATAAAGTATGCATATTATATTCACCTAATAATCGGTATAGCAAAATTTGTTTTCGTTAAAGAATCAAATTGTAAGTTTATTATGCCCTCCACCAATCAAACCCAATGAATTTGATGCTTTTTCCTTCTATTTCTACAATAGCCAATATAAATTGCTTTTTTACTGTAGTTGCAAGTCTACCTGCTAAAACTATATCAACACCGGATATTTTTTGAGACGGTTTTAGCACTTTTACCAAGAATGGTGCATGATCAATTCCGGGGCCGTGGATATATACCGCAAAATCGCAGCCAAATTTTATTCCTGGGGACACAACATAGCCTTTATCTCTAAGATTTTCAAAAACAATGTATTTTACTTCGAAATCAGTATATTGTCGTTTACAGATGTTAGTTATTTCTTTTAAGGAAATTTGTTTTCCATTGTTTTTGATGATACTTAATTTATCGTTTACAAATAGATAGTATCCCTCAATGAGATCAAGGACTAGTTGTGAATCGAAATCAGAACTTTTTGGTTTTGAAATACCTAATGGTTTACCGTAATATCCTTCACTAAACAAATCTCTTGATTCAGTGATATCATGAATGAAAATCCGATTTTCTATTAGTTGACCCGTATATTTAGTCATCAAATACCTAAATCTAAAATTGGAAATGAATTGTGATACTTATTGCTTTTGTCCATCCTTTCTTCATATCTCATGAATAAATCCTCGAACAAAATTGAGCCTTTTAATGTTATGTTGTCTAATGCATAGATCGTAATTTCTTGACATTTGGTATATTCATGATATTTTATTTTCTGTGCTAGATTTGCTAATTCCATTGGATATTCTGATTTTATTGGTAAAAGTTTTGACATATCACTTAATTTAGAAATTGAATTAACTTTATGATTACAAAACTTTTAGTGTTTGATTTAAAAGATTTAACTGTTCTTTTCTTGTTGTTTCTTTATTGTCTTTACAAATACCATGTGGAAAGATTGCAAGTCCTCCAGAACAATTCGTAAATCTGTCAATATTGTCTTTTAATGCTGCATTTGTTATTCGTTTATATATAAATTCAAACTCTTCACTATTCATCTATGCAAGTTAAATTAAATCATATTAATAATCCTTTTTTATAATGTCCTGTTTTTAGTGGAATGGTGAATTAGCGGCATATTTTTGTTAATTTAATGCTGTTTTAAATATTAAGAATTTAAAAAGTTCTCTTTTATTTCAATCAAATCCCTTAATACAGAACTTGCTGTTTCCATCCCGCCGGCTCCTCTCCCAATAATTGTTTGATCTCCTGAGTGTACTGATTTAAATGTGACTGCGTTTAATGTTCCATTAACACAAATGGGATCATCTGTTGATATGATGGATGGCTTTACATAAAGGTTTTTATCGTCACACTTTGCAACAAGTTTTATGTTTTTTCTATTTTTAATTGCATCATTGATATCATTAAGTTTGACATCTGCTATTCCTTTTTTATCTACATCTTTCATAGATACTTTGTAACCCATTATCCAATTTGCCATTATCACTAGTTTAGCTGCAGCATCATCGCCGTCTATATCCAAGGATGATTCTGCTTCTGCAAAACCCTTTATCTTTGCATCATTGAATGCTTCATCAAAAGTAAAACCCTCTGTCATTTTGGTTAAAATATAATTTGTGGTGCCATTTAGGATTCCGCTGAAGGAAGTTATTTTGTCACCTTTTAAGCAATGTTTAGCAAATTCTAGTACAGGGGTTCCCCCACCAACTGTACCACTAAATCGTAACATCACATTGTTATAGTCGGATAATTCTATTAATGACGGAAAAGATAAGGCAAGCGGGCCTTTATTTACTGTAATCACATTTTTATGTGTTCTCAATGCAGAAATTATGTGGGATAACCCAGGTTCTCCGGAAATTAGATTTGTGGGTGTAAGTTCTAAAAATACTTCTGCGTCAATGTTCTCAATATAGTTTTCGAAATGTAATTTTTCTTCTGAATATTTGGCAACAGTTCCATACTTTTTTTTAACTATTAATAATTTTTCAAGGTCAAGGCCAGTTTGAGAGTAGGCTACACCATTGCTATCTGCACAAGCCACAATCCTTGGTTTTATGCCGTATTTTTTATATAAAGAATCGGAACTATCAATTAATAATTTAACAAAGCTTTGACCTACAACTCCCATGCCACAAATAATTAATCTCATTTAGTTTTCCTCCCTTTTTTTACAAATATTGTATATAATAAAATTTGTATTAACAAATATTTATCAACTGTTTTTTTGCTAAACTCTAAAACGACTCATAACACATTAATTAATGAAAATAAAGTAATAGGTTAAAGAATGTTGTATCAGGCTGATGGATCAGGTGAAATAGGTCATAGCTTCCCCTCTGATAATAAATTAAATAATCATTTTGATGTTATTATAATAGGATCAGGACCCGCAGGTTACACAGCTTCTATCTATACTTCTAGAGCTAAATTGAAGACTCTAATAATCACAGGTAGCTTGCCTGGCGGTCAATTGATGACTACAAGTGAAGTAGAAAATTATCCAGGATTTCCAAATGGAATATTTGGCCCGGAATTAATGATAAATATGAAACAACAGTCTGAGCGATTTGGAACAGCTATGATAACTGATGAAGTTAAAAAAGTTAATTTTAATGTAAGACCTTTTGAGATTTATACTGAATCGTCAATATATACTGCTGAAAGCGTATTGATTAGTACTGGTGCTACTCCAAGGAAGCTTGGCATCGAACCAGAGCAAACATTTTCAGGAAGGGGTATTTCTTATTGTGCTACTTGTGATGGACCCTTCTTTAAAGATCAACACATTGTAGTTGTGGGAGGTGGGGACACGGCTTTGGAAGAAGCTAGTTTTTTAACCAAATTTGGAAAATCCGTAAAAATAATTCATAGAAGAGATTATTTAAGAGCAAGCAAAATTTTGCAAGAAAGAGCTTTTGAAAACCCTAAGATTGAGTTTGTTTGGAATTCTAGTGTAGTGGATATAAAAGGGGATAAGAAAATATCATCAATCATCGTCAAAGATAATAAAACCGGCGACGAAAAAAAGATAAATGTTGGTGGCCTGTTCGTAGCCATAGGCCATGAACCAAATACCTCTATATTTAAAGGTCAAATAGATATGGATGACAAAGGATATGTTATAGTTAATAACTACACACAAACAAATGTTGAAGGTGTTTTTGCTTCTGGTGATGTACACGATCACAGATATAGGCAGGCTATTACTGCTGCAGGATTTGGCTGTATGGCTGCATTAAATATCGAAAAATGGTTGGCCGAGCAAAAAAGCTAATTCTCAATTATATATCGTCTTACTATAGAAATTTATTGGTAGGCCAGAGATGGCAACATTATGCAATTGTTTAAGTATTTAATGTACTCCTGTTCAGTAAACAATTTTTGCTGAAGATAAAGGCTCTTGAATTTCCTTCCATCGTCAGCAAAAATACCTACAAATACACCTTCATCCATGTTTTTTACATAATCCATCATTGATGCCATTACAGCGCCTGAGGAAGGACCTACCAGTATATTCTCCTTTTCTCTGAGCTCTTTCACCATTTGAAATGATTTTTCATTGGTCGCAGTATACCAATCATCAATTACTTTTTCTCTTCGCAAAAAGAGTTCGGGTTTAGACGATTCTTCAAAATTCCTTAACCCCTGCAATAAATGGTTTTGTTGAGCCTGAATAGCTATTACTTTCACTTTGTTATCCTTTTCTTTTAAGTATGTTCCAATACCCGTTATTGTACCACCTGTTCCACATCCTGTAAAAAAATGGGTTACTTTTCCTTGAGTTTGTTCCCAAATTTCTGGACCTGTACTTTGATAATGGGAAAGAAAATTTGAGTCGTTTTCATATTGGTTAGGCATATAATAAATATCTGGACGAGGTTTTGAAATTGCATACGCTAGTGCAATGCTTTGATCTGTTCCCGCTCCAACTCTTGGACACAAGTCGTCACTAGTTTCATGCAATGTTGCTCCTAATTTCCTTAAGATGTTTTTTGTTTCCTCACTTACTTTTTCTGGAATGACTATTTCTACTTTGTAGCCCAAGTTTGAGGCTATTCCAGTTAACGCAATTCCAGTGTTCCCTGAGGTAGGTTCAATGATTATACTTTTATCTCTCTTTAATAATTTTTTATCTTCTGCGTTTTTAATCATCCAATAGGATGCTCTATCTTTTACGGAACCAAAAGGATTATACCACTCCAATTTCGCAAATATTTTTATTTTATCGGATGAAAAACTTTTAAGTTCTATTAAGGGTGTATTACCAATCCTTTCAAGTATTTTATTTTTATTGGTCTCTGCAAAAGTTGTTGAGGTCATTTTGTTCATTTTGCCTTTTTAATTGTAAATTCTAAATCCGTGTTCTTTTTATTTAGTGAGATTAACTCATGTCCATTACGATTAACCCATCTTGAAATATCTTCCTCTGAATCTGGATCGTCGGATACAATTCGGAGCGTTTCGCCTTTTATCATTTTTTCTATTTCGATTTTTGTTCTAAACACTGGCTCAGGACAATACAGTCCCCTTACGTCAATTGTTTTCATGCTGGATTTGCTATTATCATTAGAACCGGAAGACATTATATAATAAAAGACCTCTTTTATTAATTAAATGTTTTTGTGGGTTTTCACTTTACTTTCTTAATGAAAATTATACTAATACCTGTCCTGAAGTTTAGGTTGAAAAACTGTATCTTAATCATAAAGTAAATCGGTTATTACCTTTATGGCCAATTCTTACTCAGAAAATGTCATTAATTTATTTATAATTATTGCTATCTGCACAAAATAGCCTACCATTTCGTAATTATGATTTATTTTTTATATGTATTGCATTTTATTGTTATTACTGTATTGCCATCAACATCATGTTTATTCATTTCATTTCTTCCACATCAATATAAATGACCTATTAAAGTTTTTTTGCTTCAATAACTTAATATTATGTAAATTAATGGAGAAAAGTTTGTCCTATGCTTGTTATATTTGATGTAGAAGGGGTTTTATTGAATGCTGAGTATCTTCCGGTATTAGCCAAGTTAATGGGACCTGGAAAAGAAAAAGAGATATGGGATATCACTAATAAAGGAATTCGCGGCGAAATTAATTGGGAAGAAGGACTTAAGCAACGGGTCCATGCTTTGCAAGGCATAGAGTATAATGATGCGTATGAAATAGCTCAAAATCTTGAGATTATGCCTGGAGCAAAGCAACTTTGCTCATTTTTAAAAAAATCCGGATGGAAACTGGTTGCGGTATCTGGTGGATTCACAATAATTACTGATAGATTGGTTAAAGAGTTGGAATTAGACAAAATCTTTTCAAACAAGCTCATTTTCAACAATAATAAGCTGGAGGGTGTCGATATTACCGTTACTTCGGATAAATCCCTATCCGTAAAATCCTTTATCGACGAGAATGGCTTTACCAAAGATGAGGTTGTTGTTGTTGTAGATGGAGCAAATGATTTAAAACTTTTCAATCTGTCTTCTTTTACTGTTGGATTCTGTCCTGTTGACATAGTGAGAAAAAAAGCTAGTTTTGTTATCGATAATAAAAACTTGGCAGAGTTGATTCCTATCTTTATAGACCGATTCGAAAATAAATTAAAACAAATAAACTATGAAGGTGGGTGTTGATTCTTTATCAATAACAATCATTCCTATTAAAATAAATAAAAATGTAGAAAAAAATGACAATGTTGCTAGCCTGATTCTTGAATCTGTGAATTCGGATAGTTTACAAATTAAAGATGATGATATTATTGTAATCGCTCAAAAAATAATTTCTAAATCTGAAGGCCGAATATGTCATTTGGATGACGTTGTACCGTCAAAGGAGGCATTAGGTCTATCTGCCATTCACGAAAAAGATCCCCGTCTAATAGAATTAATTCTCAGGGAATCGATAGATATAGTCAAAGTGACAAATAAAAATTTAATAGTAGAGACAAAACACGGCTTTATTTGTGCAAATGCTGGAATAGATCAGAGCAATGTTTCTGTTAATTCTGATGCTGTTTTACTTTTACCTGAAAACCCAGATGAATCCGCAAGAAAAATCAAAAATTATATTAGCCATGAGCTTAAAAAAAATGTTTCAGTAATAATTTCAGATACCTTTGGTCGTCCATTTAGAAAAGGTCAAACCAATGTTGCTATTGGTGTTGCTGGGATTTGCCCAATAAAAAGCTATATTGGGATGACCGATACTTTTGGTAAAGTTTTAAAGGTAACCGAAATAGCAACTGTAGATGAATTAGCATCTTCTGCAGAACTAGTAATGGGAAAAACCCTGGAAATTCCAGCTGCCATTATTAGAGGATATGAGTACCAGCCATTAGATTTAGATGATACAGGCATATCAATAAAATCTATCTTTAGGGAAAAACCTCAGGATTTGTTTCGAAGTTAAAATGGTGTTTGTCTCAATATTGCAAAATAATTTATCTACTGAATGTCTTTATTTATGTGGATGGATATTGTTGATAACATACTTTTAGGAGATAAAAGATCTATTGCTCGTTCTATTTCCATAATAGATGATAACGACCCTAAATCTTATGAGATTTTAAAAAAAATATACGACAAGACAGGTAGTACTATTACAATCGGATTTACTGGTCCAGGTGGTGCAGGCAAAAGTACCTTAATCGGAAAACTAATCCCATATTTTAAAAGACTGGGATACAAGATTGCCATATTGGCAGTAGATCCCACTAGTCCTATTACAGGTGGTGCAATCCTAGGGGACAGGGTTAGGATGCAATCAACCATGGATGACGAAGACATATTCATGAGAAGCTTTGGTTCCAGAGGAACAATGGGTGGAATCTCAAAATCATTAAGGAACTCGATCAGGATTCTTGATGCCGCTGGATTTACCCTTATATTGGTTGAAAGCGTAGGGGCCGGACAATTGGAGGTTGAGATTTCAAAAGTTGTTAATTTAACAACGGTTGTCTTTAATCCAAATACTGGCGATTCTATTCAGGCAGTAAAAGCAGGGCTAACTGAAATAGGCGACATATATATAGTTAACAAATCCGATATGGAAGGATCTGGCACATTATATTTATCTTTGTTGGATTTAATTGGAGAAACTCCGAGAAAACCATTGATTGTAAAAACCTCTACCAAAACAGGTGAAGGATTACAGGAACTATGCTTGAAAATTAATAGTATAATAAAAAATGATGAGTGGGTTTTAAATCAAAAACAAAAACAAAAACAAATTCTTCGAGATGAATTAAAGGAAATGGTTTTAGAAAAAGGTAAACAAAAAACATTGGAACTTTTCAAGAGCAGGAGTCAAGAAATCAACGATTTACTTGATTCTATGCTAAATAAAATTAAAGATCCATACACGGTGGCTGAAGAATTATCTTTATTAATATTTTCAAATAATAGGTAGTAGAGTATGAACGAGAATACCCCTAAAACCGACTCTGGCATCCCTGTAAAACAATTCTTTGTAAAAGACGATTTGAAAAATGAAAACGAATACCATCCTGGTACTTATCCTTTTTTGAGAGGAATTTATCCTACTATGTATAGGGAACGCCTATGGACTATGCGACAATACAGTGGTTTTGGTAGTGCGGAAGAAACCAACAACAGATTTAAATTTTTGCTAGATCACGGACAGACCGGTTTATCATTGGCATTTGATTTGCCAACTCAAACCGGCAGGGATTCTGATAATCCCCAATCTGAAGGTGAAGTCGGCAGAACGGGAGTTCCCATAAGTTCTCTTAATGACATGCTAACTTGTTTTAAAGATATTCCTTTGGATAAAGTAAGCACTTCAATGACTATAAATTCAACTGCATCTATACTCCTTTCTTTGTATATTTCTGCAGCCGAATCCCAAGGTGTTTCCCCTTCTCAATTAAGGGGCACTACTCAGAATGACATCTTAAAAGAATACATTGCTCGTAATACTTATATCTATCCACCTAGGCCATCACTGAGACTGATAGGCGATATGATACAACACTGTTCAGTTCATGTCCCCCAATGGTATCCAATCAGTATCTCTGGATACCATATTCGAGAAGCAGGATCTAATGCAATACAGGAACTTGCGTTTACTTTTGCAAACGCTATAGAATATATCAACACGTGCATTAACAACGGCCTAAAAATCGATGACTTTGCTCCCAGACTTTCGTTTTTTTTCTGCTGTACAATGGAATTTTTTGAAGAAATTGCAAAGTTCAGGGCGGCAAGGGTCATCTATTCAAAAATACTAAAAGAAAAATTCAATGCTCAGGATCCAAAATCACTTCATTTGAGATTTCATGTTCAAACAAGTGGAGAATCTTTAACAGCCCAGCAAGTTGACAACAATGTTGTCAGAGTTACCACAGAGGCTTTAGCTGCTGTTTTAGGTGGATGCCAATCATTGCATACAAATTCACGAGACGAAGCGTTAGCATTGCCAACTGAGGAATCAGTTAAAATTGCCCTTAGAACTCAACAAATAATTGCATCAGAGACCGGTGTTACAAAAACTGTTGATCCTCTATCTGGATCTTATTATATTGAGTATTTGACTGAACAAATTATCGAAAAAGTAAATCTGTACCTAGATAAAATCGAAAAAATGGGGGGATCCTTAGCAGCGATTGAAAACAACTTTTTCCAAGAAGAAATAAGGAAAAATGCATATGAGTTAAAAAAAGAAATTGATGAAGACAAAAGAGTTATTGTTGGAGTAAACAAGTTTAAAGACCACAAGGATATAGAACCAAAACTAAATGTTATTGATCACCTTCTTGAAAAAAAACAAATTAACGCACTAAAAGAATTTAAAAATTCTAGAGATAACATAAAAGTTCAGCACTCTATTTCTGATCTTGTTTCCTATGCAGAAAAGCCGGATATCAATTTGATGCCGTATATAATCTCTGCTGTAAAAAACAAAGTAACACTTGGAGAAATAAGTGATGGATTTAAAGAAATATTCGGTTTTTATTCGCCCAAAATTTCCTTTTAACTACAATAATGACTTTTTAGCCAATTTCAAAAAGTTTTATTGCATTGAGGTTATTGCTCAATATGGCGTTCAAGATCTTTCCTCCAGCTTCTGACTTTTTGTCAATCTTAAGTCTTGCCTTTTTCCCAATCATATTGCTTGAGAGTAATTCATTATTTAAAACTAAATTTAAATTTTTCCCAATCATGCTATCATCCACTATAAAATAAATATGAGCACCTGATTCAGTAACACTAAACTGCATCTCATCACCAATCGCTGGGTTCTTGGCTTCTACATCTATGCTTATGCCCAGCTTTTTCTCAATTTCTGAAATTGTGCTACCACCTTTTCCTATTATTTTGGGAATTACTTCCTTATTTACTGAAATCTTAACTCTATCGCTTGAAACAATCTTGATTTCAGCTTGGGAATCAAACCTGTTTATTATTTCTTTTATTTTCGCTTCTGCTAACTTGTTAATTTTGTTATTATTACTTTCTGTTTTTTTATTTATGTTTTCTAAAGGAATTATGACATTCTCTTCCCCATAGGAATATATTTCATATTCTGTTTCCTTGGAAAAAAAATCTTTAATTTCCACTATGGGCCGTGCCAAATCCTGTTCTGTCATTCCGGATGGTACTTTTACGGTAAGGTCCAATTCATAGATTTTTTTGATTTTCCCTTCTAAAATAAAGATGACTGTATCTATTATGTGAGGGATCATTCCCAACTCAATTTTACCAATAAATCTTTGGATTGCGTCTAATGCTTTACTGGCATGAATTACGCCTATCATGCCTATCCCCGTCAATCTTAAATCTGCAAATAACTCGAAATCTTTAATCTTTCTCACCTCGTCAAAAATAGTGAAATCTGGCCTAACTAATAGGAGGAGATCTGAAACTCTTTCATAACCGTTCTTAAATGAGCCATATTGGACTACGCTATCTGGAACCTGTAAATCCCTGGGGGACTCCAATGTTTTTACCAGTTTGTTTTTGAGAACATAGTGTTCAGCAATACTACTGGCAAAGGTACTTTTTCCAGAACCTGGTGGACCAGCTATTAGAATTCCTTCTGCCTCATTAGATAGTCTGTTTACTAAATCGTCACTAATATCATAATCACTTAATGATAATTTTCTTATTGGTCTCACTGCTGTAATCTCAGTTTTGTTTGATATTGGTTGTTGAGTAATCACAATCCTGAGGTTCTTGTACATTAAAACAAAACAACCTTCAAATGCGATTTCAATATTGGATATTCTTTTATTTTTTTTTACCGAAAATAAGAAATCTATAACTTTGCCTAAAATGGTTTTATCCAGTTTCTCGTTTGAGATTTTTTCTAACACAAAATTACCTGGTGTCCCTTTTTTAGCTAAAGGCTCTATTCCCTCTATTAGATGTACGCTCATTGTTCTCTCATCAAAATAACTCTCAATGTCATACTCTTCTGATATCTCTGTTTTTTTGTGAACATTTAAAATTCCTGTGGCATCTGCTACAAGATGCTGAATATAATCAGCCGTAAATAAAGTGGCATTTTCATTCTTTGCTATATCGTTGATTATGGCATCTATTCTTCCATTCTTTGCTAATTTTATCTCTGCAAGGCTTGGCTTTTCTCCAACATAGTTAACATCAATTTTTTTTTCAATACTTTTCTCTCTGATTTTTTTTAACTCTAACAGTCCGTCTGTGCCATACTCTTTTTGTTTACAGGCTTGAGATTGTAATTCATCAATTACTGCTCGAGGAATTATGATTTCATAATTTTCGTTAATCTCGTTATTGTCAATTTTTTTGCTTATTTCGCCGTCTATTATAATGCTTGTGTCCAATACAATTTTCGTCTTCAATGTGATCTATAATTTCTTTATTGATTGAATTCTTAAAAAAGGTTACTAGATGAAAGATTCAGATGACTTATTTTTTGCTGTCCTTTGCTTTATTATTGTTTTTGATACGTTAGCAATTTGTTAGGTATCAACAAGTTATATTATTGGGCTAAAAATATTATAATAGTTTAATTGAGCAAGTTAGAAATTAGAAACATATCTAAGATATTCTCACTCAATAGTGGCAAAGGTGAAAAAAACAAAGTTTTAGCTGTCAATGATGTAAATTTGTCAATTGAAGAAGGAGAATTTGTTTGCTTTGTCGGCCCTTCTGGATGTGGCAAATCCACACTATTAAATATCATTGCTGGATTGGAAAAGCCTTCAAGTGGGGAGTTGGTGTTGAATGGGAGGCCGGTTTTTGAAACAGGACCGGACAGAATAATGGTTTTTCAAGAAAACGCATTATTTCCTTGGTTAAGTGTGATTGATAACGTTGAATTCGGACTCAAGATGGTGGGTGTAGAAAAAGAAAAAAGGCAGAAAATCGCCATGCACTACCTAGATATGATGGATCTCGGTAAATTTGCCAAATCTTATACCTATCAGCTTTCTGGTGGCATGAAACAGAGGGTTGCCATATCTCGTGCTTTGTCTATGGATCCAGATGTTTTGTTAATGGATGAACCGTTTGCTGCATTAGATTCTCAAACCCGTGATTTATTATTAGTTGAACTCCAATTGATTTGGGCAAAAACTAGAAAAACAATAATATTTGTAACGCACAACATTTCTGAATCAATATGTCTAGGCGATAGGGTTGTTGTTTTTACCAAAAGACCCGCTTCTGTAAAGAAGGAGATAGTGGTTGATTATCGAAGACCGCGGTTATCTGAGGATTCAAATTTATTTGAATATGCGAGATTAGTATTGGACGAATTAAAAACTGAAATCATCCAGAGTAAAAAAAGTTAAATTTACTGATTTTTTCCAAGACTTCGACGCCCGCATTGAAGTTATTTGGCGAAGTAATCAATAACTGGTCCGCAAGGTCCCCAATCTTGAAAATAAATTCTAGTACGTTATCTTCGTACTCTTTCCAGTCAAGTCCTATCATTTTTGCAGCCTGAATGTTTTTTTTAGATGGTATCATTACACATGGAATCAATTTTATTGCATAGGGTTCCAATAACCCTTTTAGGTCTTTTACTTCTTGGAGCGAGTCAATTGATTGCGTTATCATTGCATAAGGATTTGATTTGGTTTTTTTTGTAAACTTGTTGAAATCAGATACCTTATTAGGTATTGATAAATTTAAATTTATCAACTTGCTATATCCTAAAGAGTTCAGTATTGTAACAACCTCTGTGGGTTTTGAAAGTGACTCTTTTGTAATAGCATTAATACTTATTCGGGGCTCATCACCCATAATAAACAATAGATCTTTTACATTCAAAGATATTGACTGAGTTGCAAATTGAATTATTGAGTTTATATTTCTGTCTCTTGTCCTAACACTACAGCTAACATTGATGTCTGCATTGTTTATGTTCTCCCTTATCAAAGCAGCTCCGTGAATACTAGAAATTCTAGGTATTCCTAAAACTGAATCCGTAATGTGTATAAATTTGGTAAATTCCAGGATTGTCCGGCTCCTGTTCAAAAACTTTTCAATTTCTTTAGATAATATATCCATATTTATGTTTGAGCCGTAAAAAATTTTAGGCGGATTAAGTTCATAAATAATTTCCATCTTTTATTTTACAATAAGGAGTCTATTATATATAAAAAAAAAGTTTTTTAGATATGTTATAATTTATATCTTTTGCATTATTGATATCCGAAAAACAATTCTATGATCTACTTTTAAATAGTGAAAGATTAAAAATTAACTCGTATAAGGATTTTCTGCATATAAACAACCTAAACGTCGGGAAAATTTTATCCAGTGTGTTGGTTATTATCCATTTTCCGGAAAAAAATCCCTCAGTGATTTTAACCAAGCGTAGTTCATTTTTATCCAATCATTCGGGAGAAATATCATTTCCCGGCGGTAAATTTTCATCAAATGACAAAACAATTCTGGATACCGCTATTAGGGAGACACATGAGGAGATAGGTATTGTTGTAAATAAAAAAAAAATTATTGGATGCCTCAAACCCACATATACTTACACTTCTAAAATATTGATATATCCTTTTGTTGCTCTAGAAGAAAAAATATCGGAAAATCTTAAGCCAAATATGGAGGTCGAGCAAATTATTAGTTTACCTATTGAAAAATTAATGAGATCTTTTTCTGAAGATGAGGTTCATTCAACTGAAAAATATCGAATGTTCGAATATTTGGTCGAGGATTATATAATTTGGGGCGCTACAGCAAGGATATTAAAAGACTTGCTTGATGTTATAAAGGAATGACGGATATTATTCATATCCAAGCTGATCTAATATTTCTATAAATTTTTTATTAAATTCAGATGTGGACAAATTTCCACCAATGTCTTTTGTTTTTATGTTGTTTGTAAAGATTTTATCCACGGCTTTATCGATTTTTATTGCCTGGTTCAGTATGCTTTTATCATTGTATTTTTCCCCCAGCCATTCAAACATCATTTTCAGTGCCAAAATAAAAGATGTGGGATTGGCAATATTCTTGCCTGCAATATCAAAGGCAGCACCATGAACAGGCTCAAACATGGCAAATTTATCTCCAATATTTGCAGCTGGAGCTAAACCTATGCTTCCAGTAATTTGTGCCGCTTCATCTGAAATTATATCCCCAAACAAATTAGTTGTTAAAATTATATCAAATCGATTAGGGTTCCTTACCAGCTCCATGGAACAAGCGTCAACATACATCTCCTCTACATATATATCAGGAAATTGTTTTGATATTTCTTTGGCGGTATCAATAAAGAGCCTGTCGCTTTTTCTCAATACATTGGATTTGTGGACTATTGTTACCTTTTTATTTTCTCTTTTACTTGCCAATTTAAAACCATATTCTGAAATCTTTCTAGAAGCTTCCCTGCTTGTTTTTCTTAAAGAGATAACTGTGTCCTCATCAGAAAAAAACTCCCACCCTAAATAGAGATCTTCTGTGTTTTCTCTAACTGTTATCAAATCTACGTTTTTTGATATGGCTGGGATGTTGGGATAGTTTTTTGACGGGCGAATATTTGCAAATAATTTAAAATACCTTCTTAATACCAAAACAACATCAGCAGCAGATTCACCAACGGGTGATTTCAAACAAGCTTGGGAGTCTTTTATTGTGCTAAATGATGTTTCTGGTAAAGCTGAATTAAATTTCAATAGCGCATTGTCCCCTGCCTCTACTTTTTGTATTTCAAATTTCAAAGAGGATGATTTATCGTGTATGTTAATTAATAATTTATTTATACATTCCGAAAGTTCAGGTCCTATTCCATCGCCCACCAGCAATGAAATTCTATAAGTTGTCATAATGGTATGAAAACAGAAACACTGTCAATTAACTTGATTTTCATTTTCCAATAAATTTTTTAACATGCTTGTATTGATGGCGTCAATCACAGCTTGAACTGATGTTACTACTATATCTTTGCCGGATTTCCGTGAGGATATTACGTTACCTTCCTTATCTTCCACTTTGACTGAAACCTCTGCAGAAGCATCTGAACCTCCTGTGATCGAATCCAGTTTGTATTCCCTGATCTTTATGCTGGCAATATCATTGGCAATGGTTTGGATTGCCTTTAGTACCGCATCAACTGGCCCTACACCTGTTTCTGATGCAATAAAGTCTTTGTCATGTATATTTAACTTTACTACAGCTGTAGGAATGATATGTAGACCAGTAACTATATGAAACTCGTTTAGTTTGAATTTTCCATCAAATTTCTTGTTTTTTATTACTTCGGATGCTATGGATAATAAATCTGATGTTGTTATCGCTTGCCCCGAGTCAGCTATTATCTTTTGTTTATCTACAATTTGTTTTAACTGTTCTTCTGTAGTCCTAAGGGCAAATTCGTCTAATATTGATTTGATGCCGTGCGCTCCGGCATGTTTTCCCGCTTGTAGCCATCTCTTTCGACCAACCAATTCGGGGCTAATTGGTTCATATGTGAGAGGATTATTTAGTACTCCATGGGTATGAATTCCTGATTCATGACCAAATGCGTTTTCGCCAATTATTGCTTTGTTTGGTTGAACAATTATTCCCATGGTGTTTGAAACAAACTTAGAAACTTCATACAAAATAGTTGTTTTGATATTGTGTCTGTAGTTATAAAGACACTGTAATGCCATTACTACTTCCTCAAGTGATGCATTCCCTGCTCTTTCGCCCAATCCATTTATGGTTACATGTGCACAGGATGCCCCTGCTTCAAATCCTGCGATAGAATTTGCAACGGCAAGACCAAAATCATTATGGCAATGCACACTTACAGGTAAGTGGGTGTTCTCAATTACGTCATTTACCAGTTCAGAGATATACTTTGGAGTAGAATAACCTACTGTATCTGGGATATCTATTCTATCTGCACCTGCCTCCGCTACTGCTTTGAATACTCTATTAAGAAACTGTCTGTCCGATCTTGTGGCGTCTTCTGCAGAAAACTCGACTTTTAGGCCATGTTTTTTGGCGTACTCTACAGCAAATACTGCTTTATCCAAAACCTGTTCTCTTGTCATTTTTAGTTTATATTGTAGATGAATATCAGATGTTGCAATAAAAGTGTGAATGTATCTTAAATCACAATCAATTGCCATGTCTATATCATTTCGTATTGTTCGGGCTAGACCGCATATGTCCGCCTTTAGTCCCATCTTACAGATTTTTTTTATCGCTTCTACCTCTCCCGGAGACACTACAGGAAATCCCGCCTCTATTGCGTCAACTCCAAGCTCATCAAGCTTCCTTGCGATGTCTATTTTCTGAGATGGAGAAACTGAGACCCCTGGGGTC
This sequence comes from Candidatus Nitrosocosmicus sp., assembly GCA_037720485.1. Lineage (GTDB taxonomy): Archaea > Thermoproteota > Nitrososphaeria > Nitrososphaerales > Nitrososphaeraceae > Nitrosocosmicus. The sequence goes on along the minus strand of JBBJMN010000008.1, from coordinate 12,796 downwards.
TGTTCTCCATCTCTCAGTGTGGTATCAAAAATTCTAACCTTTCGGCCATTAGAGCTCATCATTGATTGCACCTCTCGCTAATGCTGATACCCCAGTTCGTGCTACTTGTATTATTCCATAGCTTGAGACTAGGTTTTTAAAAGCGTCAATTTTATCTGGAGTTCCTATTAGTTCAACTGTAATGGTTTCATTGCTAATGTCCATTATATTTCCCCTGTATATTGATGCAAAGTTGGCTATCTCGATTCTGGTCGTTGGATCTTTCGCATTCATCTTAATCAGGGCTAGTTCTCTGTATACTGCGTTTTCTTTGTCTAAAACGTTAACCTGAATTACATCAATTGTTTTTCTTAATTGTTTTACTAGTTGTTCCAATGTTTTTACATCTGATTTAGTTGTTATGGTCATTCTGGATAAGTCCGGTTTTTCGGTGATTCCAACTGTAATGCTTTCAATGTTGAAGTTTCTTGATCTAAAAAGATTAGTAATTCTAAACAAAACTCCGGGTTTGTTTTCTACAATCACTGACAATATATATAGGGCGGTATTGCTATTGTTTGTGAAAATGGGTTTGTTATCCATAAAAGATCATGCTCCTACGACCATATCTTTTAACCCGGTACCTGGGGCAACAAATGGGTACACATCTTCATTGGGATCAATTGGAATATCGATTACTGTAGCTATATTGGAATTTACGGCGGTTTTAATTGCCTTTTCTAACTCCTCCATAGACTGTACACGAATACCCTGAGCACCATATGCTTCTGCAATTTTGCAGTAATCCGGAGTGTTCTTTTGGTGAACTCCGCTATATCTCCTGTTGTAGAAGGTACGCTGCCACTGGGCAACCATTCCTAACATGTAGTTATTTAGTATAAAAACAATTACGGGGAGATCTTCTAGAACTGATACCGCCAAGGAATTTTCAGTCATATTAAATGAGCCGTCGCCTGCAATATCTACTACAGGAACGTTATTCCTTGCAGCTTTTGCTCCTATCGATGCTGGAAACCCAAAACCCATAGTTCCTAACCCGGTAGAGCTAAAGAATGTACCTGGCGTAATGACATCAAAATGCAAAGATGCCCACATTTGGCATTGTCCCACTTCTGTTGTAACTATTCCGTCTGAGGGTAATATCTCCCTTAATTTTTTTAAAGCTTTTTTAGACGTAATTTCCCTTGGATAGTCCTTTAGGGTATCTTCATAATATGACACTAATTCTTTTTTTCTGTTTAGCCATTGCTTAGAAACCTCTTCGTCGGATTTGAATGTTTTTGGTATCATTTTAATTAATGTTCTCAATGATGATTTTACGTCGCCAATAACCGCTGCGTTTACTGCTTTGTTTTTGCCTATTTCAGCTGGATCTATGTCAAAATGAATCACGTTGATGTCTTTACCAAACTCATCGAATCTTCCTACTGTCCTATCCGAAAACCTGGCACCTATTGCCATTATGCAATCTGCCTCAAGTATCATTCTATTTGCCTCAGCATGTCCGTGCATACCTATAGGCCCTAAAGCTAAATGATGATTTTCAGGAAACGCCCCCTTACCTTTGAATGTCGTGACCACAGGGATTGTTAGCAACTCCGCCAGTGCCTGCAACTCCGAAAAAGCACCTGAAAGAATCACACCGCCACCTGCCATAATTACTGGTTTTTCCGCCTTCAACAGCATTTCGCAAGCCTTATTTATCTCGGATAAGTCAGGATCAACAACCGGGTTATATCCTCTAACCTTTATGTATTCCGGAAAATCTATCTTTGTTACTTGCTGTTGTATGTCTTTTGGAATGTCAAGCAACACGGGACCTGGCCTACCACTTTCAGCAATATAAAATGACTTTTTGACCATCTCAGGAATCTCGGAGGCATGCCTTGGCTGAAAGGCATATTTCGTACAGGGATTAGTTATTCCAATAATGTCAATTTCCTGAAAAGCGTCTTTTCCTATCATTGGTAATGCCACTTGACCGGTTACGGCTACAATTGGGGCAGAATCAGCATAGGCTGTGGCGATCCCAGTTACAAGATTGGTCGCTCCTGGCCCTGAAGTGGCAAAACAAACCCCTGCCTTTCTTTTTATTCTGGCATATCCATCAGCCATATGAGCGGCAGATTGCTCATGCCTAACCAATATGTGTCTTATTTTGGAGTCAACTAATGCATCATAAATTGGAAGATTGGCTCCTCCAGGAAGACCAAAGATGTACTCTACCTTTTCTCTTTCTAAGGCAGATAATAATGCAGATGCGCCAGATATTTCACTCATTAATTATCAAAACAACTCCTAACTAAAATATTTAAAATTTAGATTGGTAAAAAACTTTTAAACGAAAATATATTGCCATATGTTATATCATAATTAGCTGATTTTTCCAATACCATTGAATGTCTTTTCTTTGTTTTAATTTATACGTTTTGTTAAAAAATGACCAGAGATAAAAAGATGAAGTTTACTTGGTTTATTTGTCATTACTTTTTGTTTTCGATTTGTCTTTCGTATTGGATTTTGCTATTTGCCTTGGATTCTATTACAAATAGATTGAAGGCCTCCTGGAAATTGTAATTCTCATGTACTATTGATCTTATTGCTTTGATCATCGCAACAGGATGGTCTGATTGCCAAATGTTTCTCCCCATATCTACACCCGATGCACCGTCATTTATGGCATCAAAAGTCAATTGCAATGCGTCTCTCTCGGAAGTTTTTTTGCCTCCAGCTATAATTATAGGAATAGGGCAACTTTCAACCACCTTTGTAAAATCTTTACAATAATATGTTTTTACAATGTGTGCTCCCAGCTCAGATGCAATTCTGCATGCCAGTCCCAAATATCTTGAATCCCTGGACATTTCTTTCCCAACTGCAGTCACGGCCAAAACGGGAATTTCATATTTTTCCCCATTATCAACCAATTTCGATAAATTAGACAGTGTTTGGGACTCGTATTTGCTACCTATAAAAATGGACAATGCTAAACATGAGGCATTCAATTTAATCGATTCTTCTATGGATGTGACAATTGTTTCCTTGGATAGATCTTCCCCAATAATGCTTGAACCCCCTGAAACTCTTAAAACTATTGGGACGTTACTTTCAGGAGGGACGGAGGTTCTTAGAATGCCTCTTGTAAGCATTATGGAATCGGCGTAATTTAATAAGGGCTTTATGGTCTCCTTTGGATTTTCAAGCCTTTCTGTAGGTCCTAGAAAATAGCCATGATCTACTGCCAACATAACACAGCGACCATCATCTGGGTTAATTATTTTTGAAAATCTGTTTTTCATTCCCCAATCCATTTAATTCACTTCTATTGTCTTTCTTTGGATATTATAAAAATCTTAATAATCAATCTGGTGAGGTTATTATTATTTTCATCGAATCTTTTGCTTTGTGTGCATACTCCAGAGCATCAAATGAATCACTTAAACTATATTTATGGGTTATCAATGGTTCGATATCTATTATGTTATTTTCGAGTAAGGTTATTGTTTGGTGTATCTCTTTCTCAGATGTGGCATAGCTAGGAATAATCTTTAATTCTTTTGAATAAATCAAATTTAAATCGATTCTTAAATCAGAGTCTTTTGATGGCACACCAAAAAGGGACACAGTTCCACCCCTTCTAGTAATTTTTATGGATTTAACAAATGCATCCAGATTACTAGTGGATATTATCGAGATGTCTGACCCCATCTGCCCGACACTGGAGAATACTTTTTTATTAAACTCATTGGCGTCATTATCTTTTAGATTTATTGTGGTAATGCCTGAATCCATTTTTTTTGCAAAGTTTAACCTGAATTCATTTATGTCAACTATAACTATTTTTGATGCCCCAAAAAGATTGGCTAAAATCATGTGAATTAAACCTGTGGGCCCAGCACCAAAAATCACAATTTTATCTGCCTTCTTGAGGTTCAGTTTATTTATTGATCTAAGACAACACGCGATGGGTTCTATCAAGGCCGCCTGGTTGAAGTTGACGTTATCTGGAAGTTTTACTAGGCCTCCCCGAAGGACGTTCCATTCGGGTACAAGAATGTATTCTGACAATCCTGAAGGTTCTATGTTACTTGATTGGTATTTCTCACACATTGTAAAATCATCGTTATAGCAATAATGACATGCATAACAAGGGACATGGTGATGAATGAAAACCCTTTCTCCTGCACTGAAGGCCTTTACGTTTTCTCCAACTTCTGTTATTTCCCCTGCCGGTTCATGGCCTATTTTGGAGGACCTCATCCCATAGTTGCCAAATATTTTTTCCAAATCCGATCCACAAATACCACAAGTTTTCATCCTAACTAATACATCATTTTTACCCACTTTGGGTGAATCTCTATCTACTATTTTTACTATCTTATTGTCAAGTATTGCTGTCTTCATCTATAACTAACAGATAATCCCTTATCCTAAAATATTTGTTATTTCGAGTATTTCTTTGGTTTTTTTTCGAACAATCTTTTACATCCTTCACAACAAAAGAAAAATGTTTTTTGATGATACTCAATGGTTGTGGCTAGCTCTTTATCTAATTCAATTCCGCAAACAGGGTCTACAGGCATATGTAAAAAAAAATTGGCTAGGTATTTATTATTTCCCTTAAACTTACGGGGGGGGAGAAATACATACTGTTAAATTAGTATGTAATTTAATTCTATTTTATTTTATTTTAAAGTCAATAATAGTTAACTATATCTTAATTTATTGAGCGAGAAGTATTAGAAATGGAATGTCGTGTCCAATGATAGATGTCTATTGTGATAAATGTGGAAGCAAAATAAAGCATTTGATCACTCTCAAGCCAATTAAAGATATACTTAGAGCCACAAAAAACAAGTGCTCATCCTGTGGAATTGGGCTAAACCCACAGGATTTTACAATTGAATTAGAAAAATTTTGAAAAGGCTGCCTTTTGAGTTGTGTTGCAGAGAAAAACAGACAGACTACAGACGGACAGATAGTTATAAATCTCTTTGTATTTATTATAACTGAAATATTGGTATATCAAAAAACTTTTTCCCCCGGTAGGTTCACAATAGGCTCAAAAAATATTTTAGGTTATACTGAAAATATTGGTGCTCATCCATTAGATTCCAAAGAAAACGATAAAGAAAAAGTTTACCATAGATCTGTAGAAATTGGTGGGGTGTTTTTAGATAATTTGCCGAGCCGCCATAATGTTGATTTAGACAGGGCAACATGTCATAGCATTAAAGAAGGTTTTGCAAATGAGGCATATCTTATGACAATCTGTCAATTGGTTATATCTGAGAATAAATTCTGTAGGGATTTCCAACTGTTTTTTGAAATTAAAGTGATTGAAGTAATTCCAGTGTGTTTTAGGTTAAGAAACGTAAACCCAAAGACTCTGTCAACAAGTAGGGCTTTAAAATTATCACTAAAACCCATTAGTTTGACACCTAAAGTGTTTAGTGCATTGTTTTTGCATAAAAATGAAAAATCTTTTCAATGCTAATTTCCTCCGTATGGGGCTTTACAGTCAATCGGCGATTAAGACTTATAATTAATAACAATAAAAGGCATGCCACTTAAAATAAACATTTGGCTTAGGGCCATCAGATTTAGGTTCCTTGCGGCTTCAGCCATTGCTGTTACTAATGGGCTAGCTTTAAGTTATTTGGATCAGCCGCATGTTTTTAATCTTTATTATGCGATCCTGACGTATATTGGAATTTTCTGTCTGCATTCAAGTGTGGATTTATTCAATGATTATTGGGACTTTAAGCGTGGAATCGATTTGATTACCCAAAAAACCAAATTTAGTGGAGGCACTGGAGTCCTTCCCGAAGGCCTACTAAAGCCGCGTGAGGTTTACCGTGTAGCGGTATTGCTCTTAATATTGGGGTTATTAATCGGTGCCACTTTTATCTATGTTAGGGGTTACATTATTGCTCTGATACTTGGTTTTGCAACGTTTTCTATAGTTTTATATTCTAGTAAATTGGTCAATTTGGGTTTGGGTGAGCTTTTTGTGGGTATCAAAGGTGTTCTTATTGTTATCGGTGCCTTTTATGTTCAGGCCAATACCATAAACCTGGAATCTGTTTTTGTGGGCGTGATTATTGGGCTTTTATCGTCACTAGTTCTTTACATAAATTCAGTTCCCGATATTAAAGCAGATAAGGAAAAAGGCAGAAAAACCTTGGCAATCCTTTTAGACAATCAATCCTCATCAAAGATGACATTTGGGCTTGTTTTTTCTTTTTTTATCCTCATCTATTTGTTGACTGTGGTTTTTTATCTTCAAGTGCTGAACAGCGTTTATTTGGTTTTTTTAAGTGCTTTCCTAATACCTTGGGCTATACTCATACTTTACAAATTTTATAATTACTTACTTTACCGCCAATCAATTAGCCCATTTTATGAAAAAATCATGGAAAAAACAGTTCTCTTTTCTCGGCTGTATGGTTTTTCTATTGCAGTAGGGATTATGATATATGCATGGCAAATACAAATATGATTAAATAATGTGACATGATGTTTTATTCTTAAGGCTGTTGTGGAAATTTTATTTGTCTAAAAAGTGCCAGATAAGCTTTATTTCAGAGATTGCCAATTCATCTACACCCGGTTTCATCTTTAACGATTTTTACTACTTTGATAGAATATCCTCAACCCAGGATTTTGCGTTTAAAATCATCAAAAGAAAAAAAAAGATTAGACCCTCTGTAATTATTTGTAACATCCAGAGCAGTGGTAAAGGAAGGAAAGGTTATTTATGGTCTTCGCCAAAAGGCGGAATATGGGTGTCTGTTTTTTTGGAAACGGCATTGAATCTAGAAGATTTGTTTTTCTTTGCAATGGTTTCTGCTATCTGTATTTGCGAAACAATAGAAAAGAAAACCAACCTAAAACCCAAGGTAAAATGGCCTAATGATATTTTTGTTAACGGAAAAAAGCTCGCAGGGATCTTGTTGGATGTTCAACCCACCACTGATAAATGTAAAAACAAGATCATCATTGGGATAGGCATAAATACCAACAATGACCTAAACTTGACAAAAAGCAAAATCCAAAAAGAACATCAATGTTATTACCAAATAACAACTCTCAAAGATGAAGTTAGTGATCCAACCTTTTCAAATGTGCATATTTTATCAAGCCTGCTAAACAATCTAAGTCTTTATTTGTCAAAGATTGACCATGACGATTTCGTTAAAGAACTTGTCCAAAAAAACTACCAACAACGGATTATGGAATCAAAAAACCACCTCAATTATTCATTTAATGTGGACGATATGGAATTTGATGGTGAGATAGTTGATGTGGATGCTGATGGATCGCTTTTAGTTAAAGACATTCGACAACAAAAGATTATTAGCATATCCTCAGCAAACAGCGTAAATTTAAAATAAAAAGCATTTATCAAATTCATATTTTTTTAAAAAATGCTAAGAGCCTATCATTCCTGGAAGTTTGATGGGGCTTCTGAATTCTTTATTGATGTCTATCCCCTCCCTAGTTTTAATGTTGACACTATTCAATGAAGCGCCTGAAGGGGGAGAAAGAATTATAGTTTCCCCTGGTTTGATTGCGTTAATTTTTTCACTGAATTTTATGTTCTTATCATAAACAATGTTAATATCGTTTAGAGGCTGTAATCCTGAATTTTTTAGAACTACCCTGGAATTTACAAGGAGTGATTCTGGATCCTTAAGTGCATCAATTTCCAACGAATAGTTTCTTGTGGGAATGGAGATTACTAGGTTATAAATTATTATGCCGCCTATTATTGTAATTAAGATTGCTAATATTGCTTCAGGCCTCTTTAATGTTGTGTGTTTCTTTCTTTTTGACATATGGTGAAAATATAATCCTTTATAATTATAGTTATACATGGATAAGATTTTATAGATATTTGGATATTACGCATCAATTACAACAATGCGTTTATTTCTATAATAGATACAGCATTTTGTAATTTATCATGGCGTGGCGCTATATGTCATCTGTTATATTATGCATATGGTTGTTGTTATGGCTGTTGCGTTATTAAAAGGAAAATTGTGGTTCTCAAAAATAACCTGAAGGTCTCCTATTTTCGCATTTTGTTTTGAAAATATGTACCAATTATTGATACTCGTACACAATCTTTAAAGTCAGAATTTAAAATAGGTATGTCTTGGCTGTTAAGAAAACATTTGAACCTTTGATGCTATGGGTGAAATTAGGTCTCATGCAGACCCTTGACGCCAATTTTTTACAAAGTATTTAGGTATGGTACAGCATTTAAATAGTATAATGCTCTAAATATAGATACATCGACCAAACCGAAGGGGAACATGCTTGGTTGGATGACTTAGTCATCCAACCAAGCAATTTTAAATTGTTACTTTGTTAAAAACTTAAATGTTGATATCATATCTTTAACTGTGCTCTCATACTGGGAGTATTTGTCAATGGAGGCCTTGTATGTAAAAATAAATACGTTGGTCTCATCAGTTGTGATTATTTGTAAAGCTTTTCTGTTCTGAAACTTGCTATCTGTGGCGGTAAATGTGATTTGTTTTGCATTTTTTCCGTCTACCACGAGATTGCTTGTTGATTCTAGTTTGAAATCATTGTAGTCTTTTTTTAGCTCATTTGTTAATGCATTAGAAAGGGTTCCTACAGAGACGTTTTTTGATTGAAGCGGTACAACTTTTATAATGAGGCCAGCCGGATTGCTTACAGAGTCTTTTTCCTTTGGAGAAACAAATACAATTTCGTTATTTATTTTAACTGATCGTTCCCAGTCACCTGGATAGTCGATTTTAAAATCAAACTCATTGTTCTGGTATGGTAGCATTGTTTGTTTTTGTTTGTCATGGAAAAAGCCTAAAGCTTCTGAATTATTATCAAAAACTATTTGGTTGATTTGAATCATTAAAATTGATGTGGCTATAAGAAAAGGTATGTAATATCTATAACTGCAAAATAAAAAACCAATTATATTGCGCATGAATACTATTTGAAAAAGCCTTTATTAAATTTAAATTTAAATTAATATTATTATTATTTCTGACAAGTTAATTGAAGATAGAATTGTCTTCGTTTATCATTTTGATCTTGAAATCGACACATCAATTGTAGATACATTTCTAGGTTTTTCCCCTTCTTCGCTAGATAAAAGATCCGAACCCAATTTTACGCTTGCCACTCGGTATCCAAGTGAGTCCATTCTTTTTACTATTATCTGTGCTACATCAACAGCTCTTGTAATGCTTTTCCCTCTTGCTTTAATTACGACTGTTGGTTCGTTAGCTAATTGGACAAGTGTAGCAGTTACGTATGTCATTAATGGTTTTTTGCCAATAAAAATCTCATTTCCTTTTCTATTACCTGTTTCGTATTTACCGTTCGACATTAAAAATTATGCATAGAGAAGCATATAATAATATTTCAATTTTTAATTTTAGCGATTGCTAATTATTTTGATTTCATGCGCGTATTTGACATTTACTTATTTGTTGAACCCTTCAAGAATTTCTATTATTTTATCGGGATTATTGATTATCTTTTCTTTAGTTTCTTTATCTGAGATCTCGTAACAGTGAATCAGTTTGTTTTCGTCTTTGAAAAACAAAAAGACAGAGTTCTCGTGTATTAAGGGATAAAGTTTTTCCTCTACCATCGATTCGGGTTTAAGCTTGATTTTATTTTCATTGTCTATCTCAATTGGATTGTTTTGCATTCCTATAGCCTTTCCATACTGTTTATATCGTAAATGAACCAATAAACCTTTAGATTATTTATTCTCCAAAACTTTGTCTATTTATACAGCAGATGCTTTATTTATTCTTAATTTAAAAATAAAGTTTCTTTTACTCGAGAAGTGCTCCCACGAACTTGAAAACAAAACCAATGCCACCTATAGCTCCAATTGCTAACAATACTAATCTGAGGTGGGTAAAATAGTCGTCTTTGCTTGTTTTTTTGGCCAACTTTAAAGTCTGAAATATTAATATTATTTTTTTCTGAATTGTATTTGGTAGGGAAGATATCGATAACAAATGATTTCTATCCTTCTAAAGTCTGAAATATTATTTTAATATTTCTAATTTGATCAATTTATGTTAGAATTCAAAAGGCATTTGTATTGGATTGAATCATGTAAATGGGCTCCTTGTCTGTTCTTTGCATTTCTACGAATGTTTCAGTTGTTTGGATTCCTTCGATTTTTCCTATTCTCTCTATAACCACTTTGTGCAATTCCTCTAGTGTTCTCGCATAAACTGTTAGTATTATGTCAAAACGACCCGTAACCTCGATCAAAGATCGAACTTCGGGAATCTTTAGCAATTCTGTATGCAGTGGTTCTTTTAGTTTTGGATCCCTGTTGATTCCGACTGTAGCTTTGATGTTGATTCCAAGCTGAGTCTCATTAATGATAACTGTAAATTTTTTAATGAGATCCCTTTTTACCAATCTCTTTATTCTGCTGTATAACACAGAGGAGTTAATGTTTAGCTTTTTACTTAGTTGAGGAATTGAAATACTTGCATCTTTTGTTAATTCTGATAATATTTTCATATCTAGCTCATCAAATCTCTGCAAGTTTGATTCATTTTTATCATTCTTTGCTACATTAATAAATGTAATTGAATAATTTTATATAAAACAGTGAAAAAATTAAAAAAATGTGAATTAACAACCTTTGGTTTTTAGTAAATAATATATTATAAGTTTATTCTTTTTTTACTGTGTTTGGATCAAAAATTCGCACCGGTGGTTTCATTTTTGCAGTGAGAAGAGATGAAATTTCAAATTTTATAATTATTGGGAGAGTTATGGCAGAAAGCAACAACAAAACCTATGATGTTAAAGGATCTTTTTTTAGGCCCATTGGATTGATTGAAAGGATAAAATCCGGTAAGGCCCAAGGTAAACCAGTAGAAGCACTTGACAATCCAAATCCAAACAACTGCATATTTTTGATTTTGGAGAAGGTTGATTCAGGTATTTATAACGATAAAGTTGACTCAACATACGATAAACTTTATCCCATAAACGAAAACCGATATTTTGTTTTGGACGGTTGGATTAAGGAAAGTTTTTCAGATCTTTTTAGCAGCTTTTTTAATTCCCCTACTCAAGAAGAAAGAATGGATGCAAGAAATGTCTTAATCAACAAGATGAATTCACTTATATCCCCAGAGCTAAAGGAACATGTTTATGCAGTAGCGCGAAGCTCCAGAATTTTATAAAGTTTTATATTATGGTAAAACCAAATTTCCATCTATCATGGAATATGTATATGCTGCTTTACTATTGCATAAATTAAAGCAAGATATTAATGAAGATAATGTTAAAAATGTAATCAAAGCTACTGGAGTGACCCCTGATGATGTTAGGGTCAAATCACTGGTTGCTGCTATGAGTGAAGTAAATATTGAAGATGCACTAAAAGCGGCCCCAATAGCTGCTGCCGCCGCACCGGCTGCTGCACCGGCCGCCGCCTCAAACGCTGGGTCTGCTGCAGATAAAGAAGAAGAGAAAAAAGAAGAGAAAAAAGAAGAGGAAGCCTTGGAAGGCTTATCTTCTTTATTCGGTTAATTTTTTTTACTTTCAATATATTAACTTAAACTAAAATTTCTTAATCCTTAGTTTAATTGTTTATACTTAAAACAATGTTTTGCAAAACCTGTACCTAGAGGGATAATGTATTTGAAAACGGATTTTGAAAAGGCTGATAAATAATCTGTTATAAAAAAAAGAGAGCTGATTAGATATTAACTTTATAGCCCTTTGAATCAAGCTGTTGGGATAAGCTCGTGGCAATTGAATTGGCTTTTGATATCACTAATTCGGCAGTATCTGGAGTTATGTATCCTGACTCGCTTGATAATGAAATGGCATGTTGTTTTGCTTTGATTAAAATTAGTGGCATCGTTTCTTTGCTAAAGTATGCTGCTTCTACTGACAGTGCCAAAGCTTCTTGGTAGGATCTAACTAGGTCTTGAACATATTCTTCAATGACAATCTTGAGATCTTTTTCTTTAAATTCTAGGCCTTCTGATATTGCAAAATTGACCGCAATACCGGCCTCTATTGGTTTGATGTTTAATTTGCTTAAAAGGGCTGCTAATTTTTGTGAAATCACATCTCCAGGTTTTGCGACAACCGTGTCTTTCGATACCCAAATTGTACCCTGGTCTATTTTTGTTGGGACTTTGGATTCTTTGAATTCCGATAAAACCGGACCTGGGTTAATCCCAGTGTTTCCTGCAGGAATAACCAGTTCATTTGGAGCGATATCTCCCCCTTTGGCTGCTAAAAATATTTTATTTTTGTCAAATGTTAGGTTTAGTTTGAAGGGACTTATATTGGTGAACATTAAAGCACATTGGCCCTCAAGCTCGTGATTTAAAAATTCTAGTCCTTTGACGTCATCAAATATTTTCTCAAAAGACCTTTGAGCTACTTTATTCTTTATTGTTAGTATTTTGATCTCGCTTCTAAACTTTTTCCTAATTGACATCAATTGTGCCGATCTGACCTTTGTCATCTTTGAGAGTGCAATTACATTGTATGACTTGGCCAAGTTTTGGAGGTCATCATATAGTTTTACCTTTTTTTCTGGATAACTGGACCTGTTTAATTTATTTATTATGGGTGCTTCTGCTGTTGTTTGGCTCATGCACTTTCACTTTTTGCTTGTTTGTTTAAACTGTTCATTTTGATGGCTTTTCCCATTGTAAACTTTATTATTGTGTTTCTCAGATTTTTATCGCCCTGTGGAAGTCTTTTTTCTACCGCTGAAATAACTGCGTTA
>JBBJMN010000058.1:0-12822 GCA_037720485.1 Candidatus Nitrosocosmicus sp. | reverse complement strand
AACCTGGTGAGGCGAAGGCTCCCTATTGATCCTACATATGTTCATTATGAGACAAAAGACTCGGATCTTGAAATTGACATTCCCGAAAAAATCTATCTTTTGGATGGACTCCAAATAATAAAAAGGGGAATTGCAGGTGATATTTTTAAGTTCATTCCCTCTTTTCAAAATATCAGATTCATGGAAAAATACCCAAATTCCAGTGTTGCCAACGTTTCAAAAAGTTCTGGTGATTCTACTGATGTCGAGAATAAAAATGCAGATTCCCCAACTAACATTGAAAACCCGCAAAAAGGGGCTGGGGGTTCAGATAATAAGGACAACAACAACGACACTTCCCCAACACCTGTTATAGCCGATATGGAATCTAAAAAGAACAATCAATAATCTTTTTTCCTTCCCTTTTCTTTTCTTTTTTTTTGAAACCGTTAGTGTCAAAAGTCATTTTTAACAAATATACATGCGTGACTGTGGCAGTCAACTGGATTCTTGTTTTTGTTGACTAGATGATTCCTACCTCTTCTATCAAATCCTGAATTTGGTTTTTATTCAGGTCAATTTTGTTTAGGATGGTATACCGTTCAGGCCTTATCTCCTTTGCAAGGACAAATGCTTTGATAATTTCGTCTTTGTCCACTCTAATATCTTTAGCGGTAGTGGGCGCACCAATAATCTTAAGAGCGTTTTTTATCTCTATCCAGTTTAGTTTATGTAGTTTGGCCATTATTATTGTTCCAATGCCTACTCTTTCTCCATGCAGACCGCATCTGCCATTTGAAATATACTCTAAAGCATGACTAAACAGATGCTCCGAACCCGAACAAGGCCTACTGCTTCCGGCAATTCCTGCTGCCACTCCCGAACTTATTAAACCCTCTACTATTGTCCTTGATATTTTCTTGTCAATTTGCCCGTTAACAATTTGCTTTGAAATGTCTAGCATCATCTTGGCACTTAAAGACGATAGATTGGCCGCATATTCGCCAAAGTATTCGCCAGTATCGTCTCTTGAAATCTCCCAATCCTTGACGGCTGTTATCTTTGCTATTAGGTCTCCACATCCACTTGCTATTAGTTTGCCTGGTGCGTTTGATATTATGTGCAGGTCGGCTATAATTTCAATGGGTGTTTCTACCTTAATGGAATATGGTTTGTTGTTTCCTCTCAATGAAACAAATGGGCTTGAAATTCCATCGTGTGAAGCAGAGGTTGGAATGCTGATAAATGGCCTTTTTAAATTATTGGCTGCCATTTTTCCTATGTCAATGCACCTTCCGCCACCTATCCCTATGATGATTTCAATTTTGTCCTGCTTCAGTTCTTTTTCTATTTTTCCTACGATTTCAAAGGAGGCTTCTCCTGCTATGATCCATTGGAATTCTATTTTATTTGCAACAAAGTTGTCTTCTATTGTGTCAATTATTTTACTCTTAACGTTTTCTCCGGTTATTAAGGCAATTTTGCTATTTAATTTTGTATTTTCTTTTATAAAATGACTTGTGTTGTTTAGTATCCTCTCGCCTATTATTACCTTCCTGGGTAATTGCATTACATGGGTTGTCTCTGCTGTTGTTGTGGAGTTGATCAATTTAAATTGACCAATAATGTAAATAATAAATAAAATTCATGAAAAAAACTAAAAAGTTTTAATTAAAGGTTATTCTTCTGTTTTACCTTCTACCAACTCAGCTGTTGCATAACCTCTTCCAACACGTGTTACTTTTACCTTTACTTTGTCTCCCACTTTTGTATTTGGGACAAAAATTACTAATCCTTGAATCCTTCCTACACCTGCGTCTCCTCTTTTACTCATTGATTCGATATTTACCTCGTGTTCTTCTCCTGCATTAACTGGTGACGGTTTAAAAAATCTGTTGTAGCTTCCGCCCCCATTTCCACTATCACTGTCAGTTCCTCCCCTTCTAGGGAATCTTCCTCTTTGATTATTGTCACCTTGATTTGGTGTGATTGATTCTACACCTGATGGTTGTGATTCACTGTTTTCCAATCTATATCAGTAATATGCTATAATACTAATGGATATTTCAACTTTGATGTTCTAAATTCGAATTATTGAGTATTTTTAAAGTAGGTTAAAATACTTTTCAGGTTTATAGTTATATGTTGATGCACTCTACGTCCCTTTTAAATGAGATTGCTGGTGAATTCATTGAGGTAAGGAGGAGAACAATGGATCTTTTTGCCCCATTGGGTATAGAGGATGCGGTTATGCAATCTAGCATCTTTGGGAGCCCTCCGAATTGGCACATTGCACATGTTACGTGGTTTTTCCACAAAATACTTGAAAAATACAACAGTGGAATGGTTTTTTTTGAAAATAAATTTAACCTGGATTATCTTAATTCTTACTATTACAAATATGGAAAAATTTTGACAAAAAGTGAAAGAGGCAAATACCCTCGGCCTACCGTTTCCCAATCAATACAATACAGAAAAGAAATAGAAAAATGCTTTATGGATTTCTTAAAGTCTTTGGAAAAAAAGGACTTTACCGATAAACTTGTCTTGGATGTTTTTACGGCGATAAACCATGAGCTTCAACATCAAGAACTAATGGTCTATGACTTTCAGCATTATTTTAATAGGTTTTCAGATGAAAGCGACAACTATTGCCCAAATAAATGGGGTAAAAAGGTACCCATAAAGGAAAAAGTAAACAAGGCGATGGTTAAAATCTCGGGTGGAATATTTGATATGGGCTATAACGGGGATGGTTTTTGCTATGATAATGAATTGCCTGAGAATAAAACATACCTAAATCCCTATGAGATTGACAATTCCCTAGTAACTAATGGCGAATTTATAGATTTTATGGAGGATGGTGGATATGAAAATTACAAATATTGGCTCGCTGATGGTTGGGACTTGGTAATGGATGAAAATTGGACTAGTCCTTTATATTGGTATTTTGATAAAAGCAAAAAGAAATGGCTTAAAAAAGACTTTAGGGGAAATAACGAAATCGTTCCTAATGAGCCTGTTGTCAATGTAAGTTATTATGAAGCTGACGCTTTTGCGAGATGGGCAAAAAAAAGATTACCCAGTGAGGCTGAGTGGGAGAAAGCCGCGTCATGGAATGAAAAGAGTGAATCTAAAACTGTATTTCCCTGGGGAAATCAGCCACCTGCCGCAGAGCATGCCAATCTTTTTGAATCATACCAATGGGGTCCTTCTGTAGTTGGAACGTATCCGGAGGGAAAGAGTCATTGTGGTTGCCACCAAATGATAGGGGATGTGTGGGAATGGACCTCTTCTGAGTATTTGTTATACCCTGGGTTTAAATCGCGATTTGAAGAATACACCGATAAGTGGGCCATAAACCAAAAAGTACTGCGCGGTGGATGCTTTACAACCTCTGCCAAACAAATCAGAAATAGCTATAGAAATTATTTCAAACCTCATGAGCGAATTCTTTTTGCGGGCTTTAGGTGTGCGAAAGATTGTTAAAATTGGCTAGTGGTGATTCGCGGAATTTCAATTTTAAATAAAGAAAAGATATCACAATCATCTTTTGTTTTTTGTGTTCGATCTATGTTTGGTGGTTTTTTACCTAAATCAATATGGTGGCCATTTTGTTTTCTGATTGTTTCTGAAAACCCTGCTTTATGGTCTTTGTATCTATGTAGCCATTAACGCTGTTTTTGTTTCTACTGTAAATTCGATGACAATCAATAGCCCAAAAAAAGAGCACAATTGTGGTTTCTATGTTTTTTATCTCAGGCAACTTTCAGTTACTGACGATGACGTCGATTTTTAGCTGATTCAATCTTTCTAAAAAGTTAGCATAACTTATATTTTAGATACATCAAATGCCTTGATATGGCAAAAGGTTCCAGAAGGGGAGGCAGGGTTCGTGATAAATGGAGAGATAAGCAATGGATAATAGTGAATGCTCCAACTGCATTTGAACAGGTTCCACTAAATTATATTCCTATTTCTGATATGAATAATGCTAAAGGACGGGTTATTGAAAACACCTTATATGATGTCCTCAAACAAGATCCAACTCAACATCAAACAAAGATTTTTGTTCAGATTGATAAAATTAATTCTGGAATAGCTACCACAATTTTTAAAGGACATGAATATGCTAAAGAGTTCTTAAGAAGCCTAATAAGACGTGGAAGTTCAATGATAAATTATGTTGATGAGTACACTACAGCAGATGGCTATGTATTTAGGGTTTCAGCAACCGCTTTCAGTCAAAGGAGACTAAACTCATCCAAACAGCATGAAATAAGGCTAACCATGGATAATGTTCTAAAGGAAAGAATACCTCAACTTTCCCTAAATGAGTTCATAAAAGAGGTCACAATGGGAAACATGGGCTCTAGCTTGATGGATATTTCAAAGAAAATAGCCATGATTAGGCATATAGGCATACGAAAAACCAAACTGATTTCTTCTCCGATTCAAAAAGAAGGCGATCTTTTAGGTGCTGATTCTCAAGGCATTGTAAGTGATGGTGATTTGAATGATGCTGAGGGCATTGTAAGTGATGGTGATTTGAATGATGCTGAAGGCATTGTAAGTGATGGTGATTTGAATGATGCTGATAATGATGGGGAAGGCATTGTGGATACCACCACCACAACCACCACAAACTCTACAGCCAATACCAAAGATAAATCCGAAAACATTTAGTTTTTTTTAATTATCCTTTCTAAATTGTATTCTTCTGTAGACATATCAGTTTTAATTCACGCAACAGAAAATGAAAATAAGGTAATAAGCACTATTTTTGACTTTATAGAACAGCCCAGAGAATTAGTTGATGTGGAGACTCTGAAAACAGATGGCCATTGGAAAAATCCTATCCTTAGGTATGGGATATCTGTAAACGTGGGTGTAGACAAAATCTTTGACAAGATGTTTAACAATCTGGTAGAGTCCTATGGTGAAGATGATGTCAAAAAATACGTTGAAAACAATACGGATAGAAAAAGAGTTTTTTATGCTAGACTGGATAAGCAGAAACTTTGCATTGGAAGGACCGTTCTTTCTGACAGGGATTCTGTTCGCTTGGTCTTTAAGAAACCTAGTAAATTCAAACCATGAACTAAAGAGGGTGATGACGATAATCAAATCAATAGACCTAAACATAGACCTGTTTTACTCTGAAAACCTGAAAAATTTTTTAAGGAACTTTTTTGGAATTGATGTTTTGGGAATGCGTTTTGATGGTGATTCCTATACTGCAGTTAAAAAAAAAGACAACATTGTCCAAAGGAGAAATCGCGGATCTCCTAAAAGCCCAAAAATTGGCGAAAGCAAAAACGAGGGTTTTTTTCTCATCGGTTCGGTATATAAAGGGAATGCTGATGAAAATTTCCACAATGTTGATGTTTTGACTATTAAAAACCTGAGTAGCATTAAATCCATTCTGAAAAAATACAACGGTAAAAATATCGGAATAGAGTTTTTGGTATCTGATGTAAAGTATTGTGACAACCATGAATTGGGAAAATGGTTTTATAATATGAAATGGATTTATGAAATGTGCAAAAAGTATAATTTCCAATTCATTCTGTCAAGCGGGGCCAACATGTATTGCGAACTAATTTCATCAAAAATTTTTAATATCCTGCTAAAAAAGTCCGATATCGAGAATAAAAAATATTGGAGTGACCTCAATATTTGGTTAGAGCGTAAAAAAAGGGCTGGTATATTCTATGACACTAGCTAAAAAAAAATTCCGATATGGCTGCGTTTATCTGCAAAACAATGATGGTTTGATTTATTCTAATTTTTTAAGCGATTTTTATAAACGGCTTGCTGAACTATGCGGTAGTATCGATTTTCACAAAACAAATGTGCGAATCATTGATGTCGACACCGTATCCAAAAAGTTTTTAGTAATAAAATGCAAACTGGATTATGTTGACAATGTTTTGTTATCGATGTATTTTACCAATTACCCTATCTTGATTTTACCCATATCTGGAACAATAAAACAATTGAAAAAGAGGGTAAGCGAATTTTCGTCTTATGATGATTTTCTTATGGGTACCTAAACGTATAAACGTGACCTACCTACAATACTTTTAAATCGAGAAACAAATGGTGAACAAACCCTTTTCTAATCCTTTGCCTGATGATTCGGAAAACTGTTTTAGTGATGGCTGTGATAAGGACGTTTCAAACAAAAACCCTGAATCAGCTGCTGATAAAAAAAAAATTAAGGCCGTGGCATTGCTTTCGGGAGGACTTGACAGCCAGATAGCTGTTCGCATGATGAAAGAGCAAAACATTGAGGTGGAGGCAGTTGCAATCAAAACTCCCTTTTGTGATTTTGATTGTGGAAAAGGTTGCGGTCATAAAGTTATGGAGGTGTCCTCAGAGCTTGGCATAAAATTGAAAACCGTATATTTGGGTAAAGATTACCTGACTATGCTAAAAAACCCAAAACATGGTTATGGTTCTGGGATGAACCCATGTATTGATTGCAGAAAGATGATGTATGATGAGGCTAAAAAACATATGAAAACAATCGGCGCAGACTTTCTTATAACCGGGGAAGTATTGCATCAGAGGCCCATGAGCCAAAATTCAAATGCATTATCTGTTATTGAGAAAGAAACTGACATGGAAGGCAAGGTCCTGCGACCCCTGTCCGCTCAGCTTTTGCCCAAAACAGAGCCTGAGAAGAAAGGGATAGTTGATAGATCTCTTTTGGGTTCAATTCAAGGTCGTTCAAGAAAAGAACAACTTCAATTGGCCAATAGATTTGATATTGCAGACCCGCCAAATTCTGCTGGTGGCTGTTTACTAACAGATCCTCAGTTTGCGGTAAGGATACGCGACCTAATGAAATATTCAGTTGATGAACCCAGCATCAACGATGTCGAACTGTTAAAACTTGGTCGTCATTTTCGATTTAATGAGCATTCAAAATTGATTGTTGGCAGAAACCATGGTGAGAATGAGAGTCTCTTGTCTCTTTCGCTAAAACATGACTTTATAATCCAGGCAGTTGACATCCCCGGACCTGTCGCAATACTGAGGATTAGCGATAGACCTGATTTGCGTAAGCATAAAAAATTGTTATTGTCTTCTATCGGCATAACCCTGCGCTATACTGATGCCATGCCTGAAAAAAACTGCGAAGTAAGAGTTACAAACAAGAAAAGAAAAACAAATAAAGTGGTAACAGCTGTGCCTTACAGTGTTGTAGAGGTAGAAAAATATAGAATCTGAAAATACTGTATAAAATAACGACTTTTGAATTTCGATATTCTTATTAATCATGAACTGTAAGTCACCCTATAATACTAAAAAAATGGTGAATAAAACTGAACAATACAAACCAACATATTTAAAAACCTTTACACTTCGTGAAATTAAGGATATTTCCGAAATTAGAAATGATATAGAAAGGCATATGATCCTTATAATCAGAATAACTCCTCTTGCTCAGAGGGATGTGGATGACCTGAGGGTTGTTGTTGAAGATCTTTATAAATGCGTAAATAGTCTTGGAGGTGATATCTCACGGCTGGGCGAAGAGAGGATAATTATAACCCCACCAAGTGTTAAAATATGGCACAAAGGCAATGATACCAATCTGTAAAATGTTTATTTAAACAAAGTCGTCAATTGTATCCTGTTTTGTTTTATTGGTTATAGTATTTTTGAAGCTTCTTGATTCATTTGGTATTGAGTGGGGATGTTGTGCACTTTACTTGAATAGCTGGCAAAATTTTGGGCTTTATGCCTTTCCGAATGGTTTACCAGAATTTTTCTTAGTTTTGGTTTTAACCGCGATATGTATGCGTTTAACTGATTGAAGTCTGAATGCGAGTTAAAGGAATAGATTGTTTCTATTTTGCATTCTATGCTGTATTTGGTATTGTTTATTGATATTTCTTTTTGCCTGTCAATGATGCTTTTACCTACGGTCCCATTCATTTGGTTGCAAATGAATATTATCATGTTGCTGGGTTTGTGAATCACTTTTTTAAGATATTCGATTGAATGCAAGCACTGTAGCATAGAAGACGGTAGCAATATGATGCCGGGATCCAAATCTTTCTTTTCGTCAAATATGTCAATTATATTTAGGTTTTTGGACCTAAACGGATTGTAATCCCCAGATACAATGTTTTGATGAACTTCCTTATTCAAAAATTCGGTATAACTTTCGTGGATGGAATTTGCATCTACAATCAACCTGTCAACATGAATTTTGCATTTCTCTATTTTTTTTTGCTTTATTAGCTGATCGAGTGTAATTATTAGTTCCTGAGAGGTCCCAATCAGCTGTGTTGGAATTAAAACCGTGCTTTTGTCCTTAATGGCCACGTTGATACTGCTTATTAGTTTCTCTGTGGCGTCTTCTCTTGAGGGGAATGTGTCTTCTCTGCCCCCATTTGTTGCCTCTATTAGTAATGTTTCCACTCTGGGGTAATTCCAGGTGGCATTATCCAAATAGCAGCTTTTTCCGAATTTCAAATCACCAGTATATACAAAATTATGGTCACCATTCCCTAAATGAAAATGAAATGATGATGAGCCAATTATGTGACCGGAGTTATATGGCGTAATTTTGATATCGGGAGATAGGTCTGTTACTATGTTGTAGTTTAAGTAAATCAGATGGGAATAAACCTCCTCAATTTCTTTTTCACTGTAAAGGGCCTTTTCTTTGTATTTTTTTATGTATTCTCTAAAAAGCATATACATTAAAAATGACGTGGGCTCAGTACAGTACACGGGCCCATCGTATCCGTATTTAAACAATACCGGGACAAATCCTGTGTGATCAAAATGCGCATGGGACAGCACAATGGCGTCTATTTCGGAAGGCTTTACGCCAATGGAATCAAACCTGGGGAACATTAACAGCGGATCATTTGAATATGTATTCATCCCGCAATCTATCAATATGTTGCTTTCATTTGTGGTTAGGATCATTGAGGATCTACCTATCTCTGCAAACCCTCCCAAAGAGATTAGGCTGGCTTCGACGTTTGGATCCAGCTTTTCTCTGAAAATCGTCTCACCTACTCTTTTGTAAAATTGGGTTCTGTTTTCCGAACTTTTATTCGTTAGTTTGTTGATTTCCTTCAACAAGGATATGCTTCTTGGGGTTTTCCTAAAATTGAGTTTCCAGCCTGTTTGATTAATCAGTTTGTTTGTTATTTTATCGTCGTTTTAAACGACGTTATTTATTTTTATTACAAATAACGTTGCTTCCCCCAGGGCTGGATCAAACAAAATATCTGTAAAACCTGCTTCTTTTGGTATGTGTTTTTCAATAATTTTGGTTACCTCGCTTTCCTTTTTTCTTATCGACTCATCCAGCCTTAAAACTATTCTTTTTTTTATTAGGTTTACTATGTTAGATAACACTTGATTATTGTTTAGTAGAAATTCTGGCTTGTTGGAATAAAGTGCTATTCTTGGGCCTTCGTATTCTATTTTAGTAAGCGAACACTCTTTGGGGAGGTTTTGCAGTATTGTGGCCATTATTGACTGTTTATCCTGGCTATTCTGATTTGGGTTAAACGTCCTTGAATGCATAAGTATCACTATTTATTTTCCTTAGAAACAACAACGAGAATTATAATTAAACACAAATCACTTCAATATAAAAACCTATTTGTGCATTTTAATTAGGAATCTTTAACATATTTATAACTTAATCTGGTTATAATCGACAGTGATATAGTTGGCATATTCCTTTGATAGTTTAGTTTATTTTTCATCATTGTTAATGTTTATTGCAGCACTAGTCGGCATATTTGTCTACGAGTACTTTGCTGCCAAATCTGTGCCTGCCATTCCAAAGGAATCCACAATCTCTACAAATCTGGATAAAAAAGGCAGCAGCAGATACAAGCAAAATAAGCAAAAAACTGGTAAATTTGGATAATAGGGAATACCGCAAAAAACTGGATATTTTTGTACTAAATAAATATCAAAAAGAGTCATTTGATACCTTAACTTCCATCCAAGAAAAATCATATCGCGCTATAATTAGACGACGCAATTCACTTATTGTTGCGCCGACGGGTTCTGGGAAAACAGAATCAGCAATAATTCCAGTAATTAGTATGATTTCCTTTGAAAATGACGGTCAGGACAAAAGTATTGGAATTAAGTGCCTGTACATAACACCACAACGTTCACTCAATAACGATGTTTTTAGAAGAATCATTAGGTATGCAGAATCTGAAAATTTAAGGGTGGACATAAGGCATGGTGACACACCCTATAGCAAACGCAAAAAGATGTATGAAAATCCGCCAGATATTTTAATTACCACGCCCGAATCCTTGGCTATAATTTTGGTGAATGAGAAAATGATTCCACTTTTAAAAACCTTGGAATGGGTGATTATTGATGAGGTCCATGAACTGTTGCCTTCCAAAAGAGGATCATACTTATCATTATGCATAGAGCGGTTATCCCTTATCTCTAGTTCTTTTTGCAGAATTGGCATCTCTGCAACAATTGGAAATCTCAGGGAGGCATCCCGTTTTATTTCCGGAGAGCAGGGAAAATGCGCTGTCTTGGTGGATAAAACTCTTAGAAAATATGACGTGGAGATAAAACACATGGATGGCTCAATAAACGATGTTTCCTCATTTATTGTAGGATTTGTAAAGGAATACCATCCCTCTTCTTCGGTGTTATTATTTACCAACACAAGGGATGAATCAGAGTTTATTGGAACCGTACTAAGGAACCAAGACAGCTTTCCGGTCCATATACACCATGGTTCCCTATCTAAAGAAGCCCGTGAGGAAACAGAGAATCTGTTGAGGTCTGGTTTTGTTGGAATAGTGGTTTGTACATCCTCACTAGAATTGGGTTTGGACATTGGTTCCATAGATCTCGTTATTCACTATGGATCCCCTCGACAGGCATCAAAATTAATTCAGCGCATTGGAAGGAGCAGGCATACGCGCAAGTCTTCTGCTAAAGGCATGATAATTACCCATAACTTTGATGATTTTATGGAGTCTGTTGGAATAGTTAAAAGGGTCAATAGAGGCTCCATAGAATCACAAACTCTTCATAAAGGGGCCCTTGATGTTTTGGCCCATAATATCATAGGGGTGACATTGCAAATTAAGCAGCCTATACCAATAGGTAAATTATTTGAACTCTTTAGGCTATCTTATTCGTTTAATTCTGTATCGTTTTTGGATTTTTTGGATTGCATTAATTTGTTGAAGCTTACCCGCCTATTGAGATATGATGAGGAAAAGCAAACTATATCACGCAGTGGGAAATCATTTAGGTATTATTATGAAAATGTGTCGACAATACCTCATGTGGTTAAGTTTGAGGTAATTGATTCCATCAGTAAAAAAAGAATAGGCACACTAGACCAACAATTTGTAGGGGATTATGGTGAGAAGGGAAATGTTTTTGTTTTGAAGGGTTCCCAATGGCGAATCCTAATAATCGATGAAGGCAAGCTTCAAGTTCATGTAGAGCCCTTAAGCGGTGCTCCCATCAATGTTCCTTACTGGGTGGGCGAGATGATTCCTGTTGATTATGAAACTGCCAGAATGGTTGGCATTGTTAGAAATAAGTTGTTTGACATCAATGAATCGTCCCGAATTAACTTTTTTCTTTCGCAATTTGATTTGTTGTTTTTGAAAAAACTATCTGGCAAGCTGAAATCCATAGGGATAATCCCAAACACTGAAAATATTGTAATTGAGACTGTTTTGAACCAAAACATTGTTGTTATCCATAGCACTTTTGGATCAAAAGTTAACAACACACTAAGCTCATTACTGTCCACATTCATATCCTCAAAAATGGGTTATGTGATTGAAACCCGTTCTGATCCCTACAGAATTTTGTTAAGCTCAAATAACGTAAGGCTAAGGAAAAATCATTTTCTTTCTTTATTTGAAGATGAGTTTGATGTGGAGTCTGTATTGATAGCTTCGTTTGCCGGTACCTATAACATAAACTGGAAGGTTTGGGGAATCGCTAAAAGGTTTGGCCTCGTAGCTAAGGAAGCTGTATACGATAAAAAAATTGCCAGAATGCTATATGATAGATATTATAAAACATCTATAAGCAAAGAATCAATCCGTGAGTTGATACATGATAAATATGATGTTGAAAAAACCTCTATGGTTATTGAAAAGATAAAATCGGGTGAAATAGCCATTCACTGGCTTGAGCCCGATGAATTTTCGGACCTGGCGCAGCCCATTTTATCGCATTCAAAGAAATCTATCTCTGCCCCATTGAGTTTGGAAAGTGGCATTTTAGAGTTAATTAAAGAAAGGTTAACCAAAACCAAACACAAGTTAATTTGTATACGGTGCGGTAAATGGGAGCGTGTTTTTGAAACCAAGGATCTTCCAGAAAAAATCCATTGCCCATTCTGCAGGTCTAAATTAATCGCTGCCACTTACTGGTCGGATGATGATCTAAAAAACATCATTGAACGAAAACTAAAAGGGTCTCCATTATCTAAGGATGAGGAAAATAAATTTGATAGGGCATGGAAAATAGCTTCTCTGATTAATAACTTTGGCAAGTTGGCGATATTTGTTCTATCGGGCCATGGAATTGGCGCAGACACATGTGCAAGAATTTTGCGCAATTATGTAGATGATGGTTCTCTGTTGAAAACCATCTATGAAACCGAAAAGCAATATGTGATGACCCGGGGCTTTTGGAATACCTAGGGGTTTTCCGTCAATAGGAAAACCACTCTCAAATCTGTTACATTCTTGTTTTTATCTTAGAGCCTATCCCAAAATTCGATGGGATTATAGCTTGTTATGATCACTGCTAAAGTGTGGCCGGTGTCCAAAAGAAGGA
>JBBJMN010000172.1:0-3033 GCA_037720485.1 Candidatus Nitrosocosmicus sp. | reverse complement strand
TCTTGCTCCTCTGTTTGCAGGCGAAGAACCGAAGGCTAAATAACCAACATTACTTTAAGTTTATTGTCTTATAGGGATCAAATAACAGGTGCTCATCAAATTTCACGTATCCTAATTGATTTGTCAGCATTAGCGTTTCTCCAATACGAAAATCAGGAGTATTGCTATGGTGGTGTCCATAAATCCAGTAATCAATGTCAGATGATTCTATGAAATCAAACAATTCTGCGGCAAAAGCTTCATTGAGAATATCACTTTTATATTTTTCCGGATAATGTAAAAAGGTGGGGACGTGATGAGTAACTACTACAGTTTTACCGACATGATTTTTAGCTTGTTCACTCTTTAAGAACTGAATGCTTTCTTCATGCATTTGATTAAACTGAAGAGAAGAAAATCTGTAACGATTGTATTTAATTGCATGAAAATCGCTCATTCCTCTTTCAATCTGCCATTCATTTGCCGGGCTTATTTTTGACCATAATGTCGTAAATATTATTTTCACATTTTTGTAATGAACAGACATGTTGTTTACCAGGAAAACATTATTTCTGATCTTTTGATTTATCATTCCGCTTTTAGTAGCTGCATCAGAATAATAGTATTCATGATTGCCGGGTATCCAATAAGTAAGCTGGAAATTGTCAGAAACATAATTGAAAAAATCTTTGTGGTTGTCAATAGCAATAAAAGGAACAACATCACCTGCAAGCAACAAAACATCTCCCTTTGGTTGCAAAGAGTTTTCCTTCAGATATTTCTTGTTATCAGGAAATTCCAGGTGCAGGTCTGAACAATATTGGAGTTTCATTTTTGCAATTCGCGTAAATATTTTTCATCTTGGTGAAGTTTGTGTTCTTCTTGCTCGTCTAAATTTTGCAGGTGAAGAACACCCTGCAAAGGCGAAATTACTTTATCTCTCTTAGTAATTGCTTGTCCCAGTATAGTGTATAATTTTTTGTAATTGTTCCACTTAATTTCGGATCTCTTGTAAGTGGGAAGTAAATGGACTCCAGTTCAAATCTTAAAGTAACAGTATCTTTTCCTGAAGCTGGACGGACATAATTTTTTAGATGATTAACCCAAAAGTATTGAGGATTTTTTTGACTTGGGTATAGTTCATTAAAAGGATTACTAGTTATCAATACAATATTAGGTGTTGTTAAACCGGACAATTTATATCTAAATTTAATCGGAACATCATTTTTAAACACAATTCCGAGAATTATAACGCTATCTTTTCTAATATATAAATCAGCCTCAATTAATGGGGGAGTTGTTCTTATAATTTGATCTTTACGCTCTTTTTTTAACCTATTTAATTCTTGGACTTCAAGGAATCCTATTATTGAATCTCTTCGTTTTAACTCTTCATAAAATTTGGGGATCGTAAGAACATTACTATCATCTTGTCCTAAAATAAAATAATTCTTAAGAAAAGATTGAACTTCTCTGTCAAAAATACTTTTTATTTCAGCATTATCTGAAATTTGTTTTCTATTTATAGTAATATATAATTGTAATTTTTCGGTAATGTTATCTCCTGTTATTTTAATGAAATTAATTATTAATCCAAAATTATCAGCTGCAATATTTTCAGTAATATCACCAACTACTAAATAATCAACATTCGCCATTTGTAATTTCTTTTTCCACTCATTTGATAAATCTTTCATTAAATTTTTCTCCTCCTGAAGTGTCTCAAAAAATTTGTCCATCTTTTCTCTCTCCAAAACTTTGAAGGGGTAATTTGACTTAGAGATAACAACTTCGAATAAATTTCTTAAATTCTTGCCTGTTGTAGATATTTCGTGTTGAAAAGTAAAATCTCTACAAACCAAATTGAATTTATTTTGCGAAATAGCATTCCAATAAATTATGGAAAGAATTAATATTAATAACAGTTTTTTCATAGTACCTTTTTAAAGGCAGCTAGGAACGATTCTAAATAGATTAGAACTATTTTTATCAGGAAGGCTTGTCCAGCAACTATCGCCAGCTTTGGTTAAAATAAGGAGAAGACCACTTCCCTTATAGTTTTTTACTTCTATTCTCGGATTATAAGTTGTACTTTCTGGCAAGGGGTTTAATCTTTTCCCATCTAAATATAGTTGTAAATAGCCGCCACTATTTTGGGTTAGCTGTATAGACATTGTTATTGTTCTTTCTTCTCCTTTCTTTTTATTATTATTTTTCGAAGTTATATCGCTTTTAGTTGTTTTAGAGTCCTCTTGGTTATCCTCAATTTTAAAATTATCATTATTTTTTCTTGCAGTATCCTTTGGTATATCTCTTTCATCAGGAAACCATCTTTTATAAAATTTCGGTTTTCCAAATATTATGAAACTTCCAAATCCAAGAACAGATATTGCAATTATTAAAACAAAGGGTGTAGTTATTGCGTAAAGAAGACCTTTACTATAATTATCTTTTACCTTAATTAAATAGGAAAATGCAAAGCAGATTAGAGTAACAACTAATACTGCTATTGCATATATGAAAACAGTTAAATTATTTAATTTAAAATATGCAATAAGGGTGAGAATACAAATTGTAGTAATTAATACCGAAGAGTAGTTGAGAATAGGAACCTTGGCAATCGACTCTTTGTAAATTTTTAAAATTTTATCAATCATGATTATGGGGTTGCAAATATAATTCGTTTATTGTATAAAGATTTTTAAACTACTTTTTTTTGCCCCTGCCATTGTTTTTTTAGAAGCCATGCCGCTGCAAAATGTTATATACATTGCAACAGGCCAAAGTATGATTAATTCGCGCTATTTATACCTATTTTTGCAAACAATTTTATGTCAAAATATTCATTCTCTGATAACCAGAGATTTGCGGTATATAAAGTTTTTAATGGAATATGTCAGTGGTGCAAGGAGCCAGTATTATATAGAGAGTTTCATGTCGATCATGTTCTCCCCGAAAGCCTCCTTAATGACACTGTTAAGTTAGCTGAAAAAAAAATTGAGGTCGAGTAGGCCAGGGCATTTCAGCCCGAGCCGCTCACGGAACCGTACTTGA
>JBBJMN010000171.1:0-3054 GCA_037720485.1 Candidatus Nitrosocosmicus sp. | reverse complement strand
GTAATTAGGAACATAATTAAGATAAGAGGTGATGAGGAATATTAAAATTATTTCAGGTAAAAGATATGTTTTACATTTAAACAATTATTACATTCAAAGAAAACAGCATTGGTGCCTTCTGTGATCAAGTGTTCTGATATTCAACTAAATCAAAAAAACATGTCTCTTTAAACCCTTTAATAATTTTTTTTATCAATACTTTTCCTTGCATAAACAGATCAGAGTTTGGAAACATGTTTTGCAAATGATACACCTATGGCATTCTGTTCATAAACAACATCACATCAAAGGGATTTAATTATATTAAGAACCATCAAAATCTATTTTTACTTCATTCTTGTGGCAGAATAAATCTTCATCCTATTTTTTTATGATTTAGCATCCGGTACTGGCTATTACCATGGTAATCAACCAATAATCGAAATATCATTGCTATAATCAATATTTCAATCAATTATATGTATGAACTATATATATGAATATATATATAGATATTTGAATACATGAGATTAGATTTCCCACCGAAACACACTGAGAAGATAGGATCAGTTAGTATCCATGAACTTCAAAAGATTTATGAAATAGATTCAGGAAAATCACCCATCCTGAACGGTCATCAATCCATCAAAGCATTTGGCTATGACGAATTATCATCCATATTACGCGAATTAGCCATAGTCATACCTGTAAAAAACGAAAAACTAGGTCTTCTTGAAGGAGTTTTAAGTGGTATCCCCAATGAATGTCTTGTTATCATAGTATCAAACAGTAAAAGAGCACCTGATGACAGATTTTCAATGGAGGTAGAGATGGTAAAACAATACTCTCGGTTCGCAGATAAAAAAATTATGGTCATTAACCAAAAAGATAAAGAACTAGGCAAAATTTTTAAGAAAGTAAACTATACTTCAATCATAGATTCCAAAAGCCAAGTGCGCAATGGAAAAGCTGAAGGAATGATTATTGGGATTTTATTAGCAAAAATGCAATTGAAAAAATACGTTGGTTTTATTGATAGCGATAACTATTTTCCCGGAGCAGTAAATGAATATGTCAAGATTTTTGCAGCAGGTTTCGGAATGGCATCTACACCATATAGTAACATCAGGATATCCTGGAAATCAAAGCCAAAAATAGTTAATAATACTTTAGTATTTCCTAAATGGGGAAGGATCTCCGAATATAGTAACAAGTATCTGAATGATTTGATTTCAAACATAACAGGCTCCAAGAGTGAAATTATCTCAACTGGAAATGCAGGAGAGCATGCGCTGTCAATGGCACTTGCCGATAACCTGAATTATTCTAGCGGTTATTCTGTTGAACCATTTGAATTAATCGACGTTTTAGAAAAGTTCGGGGGTTTGTTGCCCTCAAACCTAACAGGCATAATAAAAAAGGGTGTAGAGATATTCCAAATTGAAACCAGGAATCCCCATTTGCATGAAGAAAAGGGAAACGATCATCTGACTGGAATGTTGCAGGATTCCCTTCTTGCAATAAACAATAGCAAGATTTGCAACTTGGAATTGACAAAAGTGATAAACGATCATTTGCTGATGTTACAGGTAAAATCCAAAAACAATGGCATAGAATCTAACAACAATAAAAGACACCACATAATGGAACCTTTAAAATCAATACCAATAGCAACATTTGCTGAACTAATTCTCAATAACTGCAAAACCCTAAACATGATTTGAAAAAATTTTTAAATATTATGTTTGAAAAATGCATTGTAAATATATTTCAATCATATTTAGAATAACACTCATTAAAAAAGGCACAGAATAAAATTAAGTATGTAAAAATTAAGTAGGCATTTTATTCTGCACTACGGATACAATAAAACTTCTAGATGAAAATTAAGATATCGTTTTAAAACTAATATACATCAGGTTCGACTAACCAGGTAAATTGATATCTATAAACAACGGTGACAGTATCTAAAATTATT
Source organism: Candidatus Nitrosocosmicus sp. (assembly GCA_037720485.1). Classification (GTDB taxonomy): domain Archaea; phylum Thermoproteota; class Nitrososphaeria; order Nitrososphaerales; family Nitrososphaeraceae; genus Nitrosocosmicus. The sequence continues at coordinate 1,097 of JBBJMN010000171.1, read as the reverse complement.
AGTTATCAATTTGAATTCGGAGGTTTTGGAGTTTGCAAACAGTCTTTTATTTTCAACTTTGGTATCTAGTGGATTTCTTATAGGAGCAATACTATCCATTGTTTTTCGATATCCGGAGAGGCTAAGGGCTGATCTTTCAGCCTTTGCAGCAGGTATTTTTTTGTCATCCATAGCATTTTCGTTAATTGACGATGCATTAAAAGAAGGATCCTTTATCACTATGGCATTAGGTTTTGGTGTTGGAGCAGTAGCTTTTAGCGTCATGAACAGGATACTGCAAAAGATAAAAGAAAACCAAGAGCAAAGAAGAAAAGAATCAGAAATTTCAAAGTCAAATGAGTCTAACAACAAGAGCAACATTTCTCGTCCTAGTGGCAATAGTTCAAGAGTAATGATTGTCGGGATGTTTCTTGACAGCTTTCCTGAATCGATATTTATTGGAGTAATTATTGCTTTAAACATAGAGGGTTTAATTGCGGCAACTTTAGCACTGTTCATAGGTAACCTAGCTGCTACAATGGAAGGATCGAAGAGGATGTATGAAGAAAATAGGCAACGCTTTCAGACCCTGAAACAATGGGGGTGTATCTTTACCATCATAGCAATAGGGGGTCCAATAGGATGGTATTTAGAAAAACCGCTGAATCCGGAACAGCTATCCATCATTATAGGCTTTGCTGCTGGAGCCCTTATGGCGTTTATTACGGAGGAACTTATCCCCCAAGCATACAAACGCGCAGAATTGCACATAGGTTTGTCATCTTCTTTTGGTTTTCTACTTGGTTTGGCTTTGTTCCAACTTTTTTAATTTGATAATTTTATTTATACTGCCATTATTTTAAATTTATAAAGCACATCTAAGACGAATACCTTTACCATGTCAAAATGTATCTAATATTTTTTAGAAAAGATGACCGAGTTTACATGAACCGCCCTCCCCCCTAACCAGTCGAAATTTCTTTTAGCATTGTGCAAATGTTACTTGTTTTGTTTTATACAATACAAAACAATATGGAAATGAAATGGAAATTTTGTAGGTTTACTCTGTCACTTAGTCATCTGTAAAACTATCCACCGCCACTAACAAAGGCCAAAGG
>JBBJMN010000170.1:0-3073 GCA_037720485.1 Candidatus Nitrosocosmicus sp. | reverse complement strand
ACCAAGGATCTTATTCCTGTTGTAGTAAATTTGACTAAAAACACCAATGCTACTGATATCGCATTAGAAAAAACAATCAATGCCACTCCATCAAATGTTACGGCCATTCAAAATATGTCTAAAAACTCCACTTTGGGTAACAACACTGATAATGACAATAACTTTAGCTCAGCAAACGAAACCAAGGATCTTATTCCTGTTGTAGTAAATTTGACTAAAAACACCAATGCTACTGTGATGTCGCATTAGAATAAATCCAAGGAATAACCAATCCATTATGAACGGATTAGGTAATTTTTAGTTATTTTTTGACATGTGCCTGATTTTTAATCTTTTTATTTCTTATTTGTTGTTTATCAAAATTGGTCTATTTTTTATGTGCATCAATCACTCTGTATCTTATGTATTTATCCTCTAATGAAAATTTAGGTGGATGTGGGTCATTAGTTTCTATTTTGCATATTGGACAAATTTCCTTTAGAGTGTATTTTTGGCAGATTTTACATTTTCTAATTTTGTGTTTCATTTATTTTCAATGTTTATATGTTGGTGTGGGTCTTTTTAGATTCTTCCCTGGTAAATTTAAATGACCCTCCGTTTTTCTCTATGTTGTTCTTAACCTTTTCTATTACTTGATTTAAGACCTTTTCAGCTATCTTAAAATTTTCTGCAGTAACTGTTATTCTGTATTTTGGGGCGCCAACATATGTTATATCGATTTTTGCGTTATTTTTTGAACCCTCTACTGAGGTTAGAATATTTTTAATCACGTCAATACCATTTCCTTTTTTAACTATGATTTCAAGTACTGCTCTTACTTCTATATGTGGAATTTGAATCTTTTTACTCTCATGTTCTATGGCCTCTATTACTTCTGGTTTTAAATCCATATTACTTAATATTTCTGTACCCTTGACTGCTACTGCTTCAAAAGCATCGTATATAAAATCGTATTTCTGAGTTAATTTATCACTTATTTCTTGTATTGTATTTTGATCATAACCTAATTTTGTTTTTATGACATCCATAAAGGCCGATCCTTTTTCATCTTTTTTTACTTCAATCACTTTTGATTTTTTTTCTTCTCCTGTGACTTGCTTTAAAGATAAATCTACTTCTGATCTTGCTTGATTAACTCGTATTACTTTAAGCACTGTCTTTTGTTTTAGTTTTACATATCTTTCGATATTTCTTATCCATCCTGTAGCTATCTCTGATATGTGAAGAAAGGCTGTGAGACTATCATATTCGTCAAGTGTTACATATGCTCCATGCCCTGTAACCTCTTTGACTGTGACTATTACTATCTCACCTATTTCGGGAAGTTTTTTTGTTTCAGAAATACTCAATATAATTAAACCATTTTGATAGATTAATTAATTTTGCTCTTTATTGGTTTAAAAGTCTATTCCCTTCTTGGCTCTAATGCCTTTTTTATAGGGGTGTTTTACTTCTTTCATTTCTGTTACAAGGTCAGCTAAATCTAATATTTTTTTAGAAAGATAATTCCCGGTCATTACGATATTTAGTTCTGTTGGTTTTGATTCCAACATACTAATTACTTCATTCTCTGTAATGAGATTTAATTTAATTGCATAATTTATCTCATCTAGAATTATCGTATTGTATTTGTTGGAACTTATTTTTTCTTTCGCTATTTTTATAGCATTTTTTGATGATTGTATGTGTTCGTCAATTGGGTGATCATCATCAATTATGCCTACAAATCCTTTCCCTGTAACTATCAACTCAAAATTAGGTTTGAGTTTGTTAGAACTGTATAACTCTCCATAGTCCCATTCTCCTTTGATAAACTGAATCATGCATACATTGTAATCATATCCTATTGCCCTTAATGCAATCCCTAAAGCTGCTGTTGTCTTTCCCTTTCCATTTCCATAATAAACAATAATCAAACCACTTTCTGTCATTTTATTTTAAACATCCTGTATTATTTTCATATGCTTTTTAAAAATTTGTTTTTGAAATCAATAAGTATATGTATATTTTGAATTGGCATTTTATTTTTATCTGTTTTTGGTGAGTATTTTGAATAATATGATTTTATATTTGATGATGACTGTTGCATATTGGTGACTTCTTTTAGAAATAAGCCTCATGTTATTCCTATTTGTTATATTTTCAAGTGTAGTTATTTTTTATTTCTGCTGATTGCGATGAAAAAGGTTTACAGATATTCACAACAACCATTTGTTAGTCTTGTTGTGGATGTATGGATGTATGAATGCCTCAAAATCATAAAGGTATAGTTATTTATGGGGTATGTTGAACTTAATGAACTAGATGAATCCTTTAGAAATGTCTGTGCAATGTTCTTTGACAAATTTGATTTTGTCAAAAGAGCCCCTTGAATTGAAGGTCAATCTCCATTTTTGAAATAAATCCATTCAAAAGTAATATGGAGTGTGAAAAAATAATGGGTTTCAAGAACAAAATAGAATACCTTGCAGGTGAAGCTTGTAAGATGTTGTTTCCGATTGCTGTTGATGTCTTCCAAGGCCACGGATCCAAGGTTTCTGTGTGTACACTATCGAGTATTAATCTTTTGATAAAAATATCCAAGTTGGATTTAATGAATAACTTGCTGATCGCTGGTAGATTGCATTCTGAGAATAAGGGAATAGACAAAATGATTAATTACTGCATTGCTCATCCTCAACTTGAATATGTTATACTATGTGGAAAAGACACTGTTGGCCATTATCCTGGTAATGCTTTAATTAATTTAATTGAAAATGGTGTCGATCGTGACGGGAGGATAAAAGGATCTTTTTCCCCATCGCCGTTTATTTGCTCTGGTAATGCGGATGTTGAAAAATTTAAAAAACAGATAACTCTTATCGATATGCGAAACTGTTTCGATACCGATGAGATTTCAAAAACTGTTTACCGTCTTTTAGGTAAACCTTTTTATTGAAACAGCAGTGATCTTTGAGATTTTTGCTTATCATCTGTATTTTTTAGTTGGATTATCTTGTCTCCATTGTCCCTGTTTTTGATGTACTCCCTATAGTCCTCGTCTATCTCCATCGCAGCCTGAAGTATTTTGCTT
>JBBJMN010000057.1:0-12941 GCA_037720485.1 Candidatus Nitrosocosmicus sp. | reverse complement strand
TACTTTTCAGATTACAAACCTTCCTCAGAAAAAGAAAAAGAAAAATTATTCTCAAAGGTGAGGAACTATCTTATGAATAAAGAATATTCCGCGGAAACTTTTGAATTGTATAAACTTCGAGGAACTCCATCTTCAATTATAATTGACCAGGATGGCATATTAAGATATAATCTCTTTGGGTCCGAAGGCTATTTGGAGGGTGCTGTCAAGGAACTTTTAGAAAACAGGTGATATTCTTTTCTTCCATAAAGATGAAGTTTGATGTAGCAATACCGGATTCCTTTTTGTATGGGACCACCTCTGATATTGATAGAACTTTCAAAATTTTTCAGCTGGCAAGGTCGCTTTCTATTTTTAGAGTTGAAAATATATTTATTTTTCATGATAAGACAATTAATCCACCAAATGATGAAATTAACTTTATAGTCACACTTTTGGAATATTTGGATACTCCTCAGTATCTCAGAAAAAAAATTTATCCAAAAATGGATATTTTAAAGTATGCTGGCAAACTTCATCCTATTAGATCTTCCCACCATAAAGATAAGGTTCCATTAGAAAACATAAAAAATGGCGAAACACGGATTGGGGTTTTAGAAAAAAAAGGTAATATGATTTTTGTTGATGTGGGATTGGATGCCTTGATCAAATATCAGGGAAAAATTAAACAACAGGGCAAAAAAATCAATGTGAAATTGATAAAAAAAAACAATTTGTTAACTGCGGTGGATGTAAATCGAGAAAACATAAATGAAATCTATTGGGGTTACAAAGTGTTTCATTATAATTTTATACATGAGATTTTAAAAAAGTATTCCAAATCTAAAATAATACTAACCTCAAGGTATTCTGAGTTGTTTAAAATTGATTCTGATTTTACAGATAACTTAAAGAATAATGTGGATATTGCTAACTCTATTTTAATAGTCTTTGGTTCGCCAAAATTTGGTTTAAATGAAATCTTCAATAAAGAAAAGATAAATATAGCAAATTACAATTCATTTAATTTCTTTCCCCATCAAGGTACACAGACAGTAAGATTAGAGGAATCAATCTTTGGGGTATTGTCAATATTAAATAACCTTTTAAATTCCTAATGTAAATGCAGCATAGGTTAACTATTACTCATTAATAATAAACTTATTAAAGGGATTTGGAAAAATTGTATATTTATGGGTCATAGAAAGTATAGCGCGCCAAGAAGAGGAAGTATTGCTTTTCGCCCTAGGTCCAGAGCTAAAAGCCTAGAAGCTCGAATTAGGACATGGCCAGAAAATTACGATAAAGACAATACCGGACTGATTGGTTTTGCCGGATTTAAAGTGGGACAAATACAGGTGATGACAATTGATGATAAAGAAAAAACACCAAATTATGGTAAACCGTTGATGAATCATTCTACAGTTATTTCTTTACCTCCATTAAAAATTGTTGGAGTTAGGGGATATTCGGAAGATGCATATGGTAAACATGCAATTTTTGATGTTTATTCTAAAGATTCCATTAAGGATTTATCAACAAAATATAAAACTAAATACTCCGAAGATGGACTTAAGAAAGCGGCAGATAAACTTGAAAATACAAAGCACCTAAACGCAATAGTTGCAGTTTTTCCTCATAGGGTTGGAATATCTCAAAAAAAACCATTTATCTTTGAAGTCCCTGTATCGGGCAAAGACATTGGATCTAAATTTGATTATCTAAAATCAAAACTAGGCCAAGAGCTTCGAGCCTCTGATGTTTTTAAAATAGGCCAAAACATTGATGTACATGGAATTACTAGGGGAAAAGGTGTAGAAGGACCCGTAACAAGATTTGGAGTTAAAAGAAAACAGCACAAATCGAGAATAAGTGTAAGGGCTGTTGGAACTTTAGGACCCATATCTCCAGCTGTAGTTATGTACACCGTTGCGAGGCAAGGTCAAAGGGGATTTCATCAAAGAACCGAATATAATAAGAGAATATTGCTAATGTCAAACTCTGAGAAAAACGACATCACAAATATTAATCCTAAAGGTGGATTCAAACATTTCGGATTGGTTGAAGGTGATTATATGGTTGTCAGGGGAACTATTCCAGGTGTTCCAAAGAGATTAATAAAGTTAAGACAACCAATTCGAAGCAAACCCACCAAAAATGCGGAACCTAAAATATTGGAAGTGATGGTATAGGATGAACACAAAACTATATGATCTGGAAGGCAAAGAGGTATCTGACATTGAACTGCCTCCAGTATTTAATTTTCCTTATCGTCCCGAAGTTATTCAAAAAGTATATGTTAACCTGGATTCTCATCATTACCAAAGACAAGGCCGATATCCAGCTGCTGGAGAAATTGTAAGTGCAGAATCAAGAAACACTGGTTTGGGTATTGCTAGATTGGCCAGGGCAAAAGGTGAGGGATTCTCCCGTGCAGGTCAAGCAGCCGGAGTAGCTGGTGTTAGAAAGGGTAGACTAGCCCACCCACCAGAATCATGGAAAGTAACATTTAAGAAAATCAATAAAAAAGAAAAGAAGGTTGCATTGTGCTCGTCTATATCATCCACTGCTATTGGTGAGTTGGCTAAAAAACGAGGCCATGTTATTGATGAGATTAAGTCTTTTCCCTTGGTTGTTAGTAATGAATTAGAAAACATTGAAAAAACGAAAAACTTGTATGATGTTTTAGAAGCTCTAGGTGTTGAAAGTGATTTAAATCGAGTAGAATCTACCACTAAAAGGCGATCGGGAAAATCTAAAAGAAGAGGAAGAACTAATAGAGTCGGAAAAAGCGCAATCATTATTGTAGGCGCTAAAGACTCAAAACTAATAAAATTAAACGATTCTATCCCCGGTATTACTATAAAATATGTCAAACATCTCAGTGTGCTGGATTTGGCACCTGGGTCAAAACCTATTAGACTGGCGATTTTTTCTCAAAGTGCATTAGACGTATTGAAAGAAATAGAAATACCTTCAAATATGATTGTAGAGAAATGATTAGTATGAGTGAATTTATAGATAACAAAAAAATTAAAATTGATGCTGAAAGTGCTTCTAAAATCCTTATAGAACCATACGTAACTGAGAAAACATTTAATATCATTGAGAAAGAAAACAAATTAAGCTTTATAGTTCACAGCAAAGCTACCAAAAAACAAATAATTGAGTCCATGAAGGTAATATATGAATCTGATATAAGTGAAGTAAATACATTTAATACTATTAGAGGTAAAAAGGCTATTATGAAATTCAAAAATACAGACGGTGCTAGAAACCTAGCAACAAATTTAGGTTTGGTGTAAAAATTGCAAGCTATTTTTACAATTGAATTCAAAAACCCTATAGACTTAGGTGGTAATAACTAATTGGCTAGGGAATTTAAATATAAAGGGTACTCGGGGGATCAGATACAAAGGTTATCCATAGAAACTCTAATGCCTCTACTAAACTCGAGACAGAGAAGATCATTAGATAGGAGGCTATCAACCTATATGACGGACGAAAAGAGGAAATTTAGGGAAGAATTGAAACTCTCTCGAGAAGGCAAATTAACAAGTCCGTTAAAAACTCACCTCAGGGATATGATAATTCTACCTGATATGATAGGTTTAAATGTTCTAGTTCACAATGGTAAAGAATTTATACCATTTACCATTAGACCTGAAATGGTTGGTCATTATCTTGGAGAATATTCAATTACAAATAAAAGGGTTCAGCATGGGTCACCAGGTGTTGGTTCATCTCGTTCCAGCTTATACGTTCCATTAAAGTGATGCATATGCCAAACTATTCATATTCTTTTGAAAAATATGAGAAATCTCGACATGTCAGGGCTGCATTACGTGATAAATCTATTTCGCATAAACACTCTCGCGAAATCGCATTGGCCGTAAAAGGAAAAAGTATCGAAAAAGCAAGAGAGTTTTTAGAAAATGTATTGACAAAAAAAATAGCAGTTCCATATAGACGATATAACAATGAGGTAGCCCACCGATCCAACATTCAAGATGGTTTTAGTTCTGGTCGCTTTCCACGTAAAGCAACTGGAGAGTTTCTAAAGTTGTTGGACAACTTGGAATCTAACGCTGAATACAAAGGAATGGACTTGGATAGATTAAAAATTATCGCAGTTACTGTCCATAAAGGAACAAAACTAAAAAGATTTACTCCCCGGGCGATGGGAAGAGCTAGTCCAAAATACGATACATTAGTTCATGTTGAAATGATTGCAATGGAAGGAAGGACATCTTAAATGAATGCAATAAAAAACGTTTTGAAAAATAATTTTAGAAATATGGAACTGGATGAGTTTTTAAGAGAAGAACTTAAAGATGCTGGATATGGTGGAGTGGATATACAAAAATCACCTTTAGGAACAAGATTGACGTTGTATGTTACTCGACCAGGGCTTGTCATTGGGAGAAAAGGGAGTGGAATAAAAGACCTTACTTCAAAATTAGAAATAAAATATGGTTTAACTAACCCTCAAATCTCCGTAATTGAATTAGAAATTCCAGAACTAAACCCAAAGATAATGTGCAACAGAATTGCCCAATTAATAGAGAGAGGTACCGCATTCAGAAGAGCAGCCCTATGGACTGTTAATACCATAAAAAATGCAGGTGCCTTGGGTGTGGAGGTTACCATAGCGGGTAAGCTTCGAAGTGAGAGAGCACATTTTGAAAAACATTCATCAGGCATAATTCCAAAAAGTGGCAATATGGCTGATAGAGTAGTCAAAGAGGGAATCACTCATGTTCTAACAAAAATGGGAATAATGGGGATACAATTAAAAATTGCTATAAAGGGTTCTGTACCGCCAGAGTTTGAATTAATAACAAATTATAAAGAGAACTTATCGTTTGAAGACACTACACCCACATCAACAAAGGAGAATGATGAAATATCCAAATCAGGAAATTTGCCAAATCCCAATTCAGAAGACGGCTTAGAAAAAGTCACAATTAAAGAAGAGGTTAATCAGTAATATGGCCCGGAATAAAACCAAAACATTACGGGAATTCAATGATGATGATCTTAGAGAGAAATTACATGACTTAAAAGTGGATTTAGCAAAATTGCGTTCTGAAGGATCCAAAGGGACTTTAAAAAAAGAGGCTGGTGTAATAAGATGGAAACGAAGAGATATTGCCCGTGTGTTAACATTATTAAATGAAAGAACAGTTAGAGGAATTAAATAATGTCTTTACAATATAAAGAACTAAACCTTTTTGTAATTCTTGGAAAAAAAATTACAATTATGTCGAGCTCAAATAAATTCAATAATAACAAATCAGGAACTATAGTTAATGAAACTAAAAATATGATATATTTGTTAAATGGTAAAAATATTTCAAGTATAAAAAAAATTGCCAAAAAGGAGATTAATTTAGTTAGAGTTTCCCATTCCAACGGGGATTACTTTATAAATGGAAGAATGCTGCTAGGTAGACCAGAGGAAAAAATATTTAAAAATTAAGTGATTGATATGACAAAAAACATTGGTATTCAAGTTAAAAGCCCCAAACGAACATGTACAAACAAAATATGTCCATTTTGTGGTTCACTCTCATTGAGGGGAAAATTAGTTACAGGTACTATAGTGAGCCATAAGGCAAAGAATATGGTCGTTGTAGAGCGAGAATATTCTCGGTTTGTAAGTAAATATAAGAGATATGAAAGGAGTCAATCTAGAATACATGCTTTTATATCGGATTGTATAGATGCCCGCGAGGGTAATAAAGTGAAAATAGCAGAGTGCAGGCCTTTATCCAAAACAATTTCATTTGCAGTTGTGGAGGTAAGTGAATAAAGGATGTCATCTAAATCAAGAGCCGTTTCCTCCCGTGGAGTAGCTGAATTTAGACCTTATGTAACAAGAGCATTACCAATTATGGCAAACTTGGTTTGTGCTGATAACACTGGAGCAAAAGTTTTACAAATTGCTCAGGTTACTAGAATCAAAGGTCGACATTCAAGGTTGCCTGCAGCAGCTGTAGGAGACTTTGTAATGGTGACAGTTAAAAAAGGGCCAGCTGAATTGAGAAAACAGATTTTCGGTGCAGTAATTGTTAGACAAAAATACGCTATACGCAGACTAAACGGTGTAAGAGTTTCCTTTGAGGATAATGCCGCGGTATTGGTAACAAAAGAGGGTGAAATTAAAGGCACTGATATAAAAGGACCTGTAGCTTCGGAAGCTGCAGAAAAATGGCCTCGTATAGCAAACTTGGCTTCAATGATTATATAGTGAGATATCTATGACTATTAATAAAGAAACAATGAAAAGTAGTTTAGCTGTGTGCTCAAACCTTTCTGATGATTTAAAGAAACAGTATAACAAAAGAAGTACTGGTGTGGTAAAAGGCGATACCGTAAAAATTGTGCGTGGTGAGTATAAAGGTGTTGAAGGAAAAGTTGAAAAAATTAATACAGAAAAAGGGAAATTAAGTATTGAAGGTGTGCAGAGAGAAAAAATTAAAGGCGGTAATGTGAAGGTACTTATTCACGCTTCCAATGTTATAATTTCATCTTTAAACATGGATGACAACTATAGAAAAAACAAAATGGAAAATAAGGATCGACAAATTAATAAATCTAAAAAACAGGATATAAAGAAAACAGAAAAAAAATGAGGTTTGGTAGTGATTAATAAATGGTAAGAAAAAGTGGAAGTAAAAAAACAAAAAGACAAATGGCTCCAAAATTTTGGCAAATCAAAAGAAAAGGATTTCCATTCATATTGTCTGCTACACCTGGACCCTATGCAAAAGATAGGTGTTACCCAATGGGTATACTATTGCGTGATATTTTACATTTATGCAGTAATTTACGTGAGGCAAAGATAATTTTGAATTCAGGGCAGATAAAAGTGGATGGAGTCGTCAGAAGGGATATCCATTTTGGAGTTGGAATAATGGATGTTATTGAAATCGTAACTACTGGTGAAGTTTATAGATTAATACCCAGAGATCTAAAAATCTTAGTTCCTGTAAAAACAAAAGAGAAAGGAGTCAAACTAGTAAAAATAACTAACAAAGTTACTATAAAGGGCAATAAAACTCAATACAGTTTTCACGATGGCAAAACCTTGATATCTGAAGATAGGCAAATGAGAGTTGGTGATGTTTGTTTGGTAAAATTACCAAATAACCAAATAGAGAATCATATAAAGTTTGAAGCTGGTTGTACTGTCTTAGTAATACAGGGAGAAAACGCTGGACGAATTGGAAAAATAGAAGAGATTAAAAATGGCCTGTTCTCTTTACCAAAAAGAACTGTGGTAAATTTCGATGACAGATCTGTTGAACTTCCTATAGACATAGTCATGCCTATAGGATTTGAAAGCCCTCTTTTGGAGGTATTTAACCAATGAGTGAAAAACTGGACAATCGAATGAAAGAAATTGCTTTGTTTAAAGTTGTTATTAACATTGGTGTTGGAAAGGCTGGAGAACCCCTTGAACGTGCAAAGACTGCCTTAAATGAGTTAACCGGGCATACTCCAAGCGAAAGAGGCGCAAAAAAAAGCGTTCGTGACTTTAATATTCATAAAGGTGAACCAATAGGCACAATGGTTACTTTGAGAAGGGAAGAAGCCATAAACTTTTTAAGACGTATAATGGAAGCAAAGAAGAATGTGATAAAATCTACATCTTTTGATAACAATGGTAATTTGTCACTTGGAATCCATGATCATATCGATATTCCAGGTACAAAATATAACCCCGATATTGGAATTTTTGGAATGGATATTTGTACATCGTTAACGAGGCCAGGATACAGAGTTTCAAAGAAAAGAAATCCGTCCAAGATAGGTAAAAAACACAAAATTACAAAAGATGAGGCAATAAACTTTTTCAAAACAAAGTTTGGAGTTAATGTGGAATGAAAATTAAAATTAGAGACTATGAACTAACCGGAAGAAAAAAACTTGCCCACGGTAAGGGCACAAGATGGTGTAAGAGATGTGGCGCATATGATGGACTTATATGCGCTTATGATTTGATGTTGTGCAGAAAATGTTTTAGAGAGGTCGCATTTTCATTGGGATTTAGGAAGTACGAATAGGTGACTATAAATGCCGGCGCTAAATATATTGTCTAATCTATTTACTACATTATATAACAATGAGATGAGGCGGAAAAGGGAATGTATCGTTTTACCTGCTTCAACATTCGCTAGTGAAGTCTTACGCATTATGCAAAAATATAGATATATAGGGGAATTTGAACAGGTTGACGATGGCCGCTCAGGAAAGTTTAGAATCCAGTTACTAGCAAAGATAAATAAATGCGGAATAATAACACCAAGGTTTAGTGTGAAAAAAGATAAGTATTTGATTTGGGAACGTCAATTTTTACCTTCTTACAATATGGGTATTTTGATAGTTTCGACTAGTAACGGAATCATGTCTCACCACGAAGCTCAAGATAGTAATTTAGGAGGTGCTTTAATAGGTTATGTCTATTAAACCCGAATTTTATATGAATGAAATTGTATTACCATCTGAAGTCTCCATTACTAAACAGGAAAACCTAATCGTTACAAAAGGTTCTTTTGGTTCTGTTCAGAAGGACTTTACTAAAATGCCAGCCATAATAGATCTGCAAGACAATAAAATCACAATAAAATCACGAGGTAATAGGAAAAAAGACTTTGCTTTAGTAAATACTTTACAAAGTGTTATTAATAACATGATTAAAGGCTCTAGTCAAGGGTTTACATATCGATTAAAAATCGTTTTTGCGCATTTTCCTATATCTATAAAGATAAAAGGCAAGGATGTTGTTGTAGAAAATTTCTTTGGAGAGAGGTCTCCACGTACCTCAAAAATAATTGGTAACGATACAAAGGTTAGTGTGGAAGGTGAAGATGTAATAGTCAAAGGTCCGAATATTGAAAATGTTTCTCAAACTGCGGCTAATCTTGAATTAGCTACGAGAATAAAAAATAAAGATTCTAGAGTGTTTCTAGATGGAGTATATATTTATTCTAAAGAGTAAACATTTGATTTTGCGCCTTTTTTTATATTTTACCATTATTTATAATAGCCAATATATTTTAATTTTTTTTTATTCATAATAAACAGATAAAATTGATGTTAACCATAACATTTAATTATTCTATAATTTTTTAATAGACTAGTGCCGCTGTAGCTCAGCTTGGTAGAGCAAATTCATAATTTGAAATTATGAAGCTTAACTGGCTGTTAACCAGTAGGTCATCAGTTCGAGTCTGATCAGCGGCGCTTTTTTATTTCATTAAAAAAATTAAAACGATACAACATCCAAAGAAATTGCATCAGATAAAAGAAAGAAATGTCTGTTACCTACAATAAAATTGTTTCTTATATCGCTTCTGGGAACCCACCTGTTAGAAGAAGTAAACAGTCTTTCTTTTTTCATCCTGTTTTCCAATCCCTCAATGTCTATTTCCTTCTCTTCAATCTCATCGGTCTCCAAATTTTGTATTATTAAAAGTATTTTATCAATCAGTACTCTATCACCATATTTAGAATAATCCCTATTATTTTGATTAATTTCAAGGACTTTGATTTTTAATTGCTTTTTATGAAATGCATCTCTACTGATTAATTCCCTATCGCTTAGATAACCTTCATAATCCATTAGTTTTGAAACATTAAACTTGTTAATAATTATTTTATCTTACTTTTATAATTTATCAAATTCTACTATTATTTTATTATCTTTGTTTGCTGTTACTTTTGATATTGATATGGGCTCACCTATTTCGATATTTGAATTTACTTTACCTATTATTCTTAAACCGGAAAAGTCTCCTATACCAAAATAACCTTTTTGATCTACTATGTGGGAATATGATATTTCTAACAGAATGCCTTTATTATCTACATCTTTTAACTCGGTTATTTGAAAACATTCTTTGCAATTATTACTTGGCGGCCAAATATGTTTTTTACATTGATTACAAGAAGTACTTAAAAAGGTTCCATCTTTGATTTTCTCAAATATCTTTTCTTTTAAATTCATTTTTCTACAATTATTATCGTTGATGATGTACCGGCTGCTGCCATATTATGTATAAGTCCCCTTGTACAATTTTTTCTTTGCCTTGTGCGTGGAGCTTTGTCTTGTAATTGTAACACTATTTCATTAGTTTGATCAATACCTGTAGCCCCTGTGGGATGACCGCAACCAATTAGGCCTCCTCTGGTGTTAGTGTGGAGTCTGTCTTGCTTAATGAATTTGGAGCCATTTCCCTTTTCTATGAAACCTATATCTTCATACGCTAAGATTTCTAATATTGTAAAAGCATCATGAATCTCCGCTATATCTATATCCGATGGTTTTAATTTAGATTGTTTGAATGCCTCCATTGCCGCAATTTTTGTACTGGCAATTGAACGTAAATCGGATGAAATATTGGCAAAACTGGCGCCTTGATTGTTCTGAGAAATTCCTTTGATCCATATTGGGTCTTCAGATCTTTTAGCAAGTTTTTCGGAAACTAGTAATAATGAGGAACAACCTTCACAAGGATAGCAACAGTCTAGTATTTTTAAGGGTTCCACAATTTTTTTAGAATTCATTATATCCTCGAAACTAAATACCTTATTATAGAACAATGCATTAGGATTATTATTTGCATTTTTATGATTTTTTTCTGAAACTAATGCTAAATCCTCTTCTGTTGTATTGTAATTCCTAAAATGAGTTTTTGCATAAAGTGCTGCCCAATGTACCGGCAAATTGTAAACTCCCCTTGTTATATCCCACAATAGTTGATTTCCGGGGCTGTTTTGTTTTTCAATACCTGTGACAATTATGGAGTTGCAAACGCCTGAAGAGATTAAAGAATACCCCAAAAAGATTGCACTGGTCCCTGAATTACATAAATTTTCTAATTTTGTAGAAATCTTAGGATTTAGACCCACCATTTCCGATATAATATTTCCCAAATACTGTTCATTTGCACAAGTTGATACTATCAATCCATCGACTTCCTTTTTCTCGATTTTTGTTTTTTTTAAAAGATTGATTATTGATTTAGAAGCCAACTCGGATATGGAATAATCTGAGATTTTTTTAAATTCTAAAGTGTCTACAGAATCTATTCCAATTTTCATAATTCTAAAAAGTCCTTGTAATTTAGTTTTCCTTCCTTATCCTTTATTGGATTTATCTGTAAGATGGGTAAATCTATCCCCGTATTGATGAATCTTTTAATCTGGTTTTGACAATCATTAACAGAACCATAAATTACGAAGTCATCTAGCATATTTGTTGGTATGGATTCAATTGAGTTTTCTAAACCCCGAGTGTGGTATTCTCTATATATTTTTTCTACTTCTATTTTGTAATCTGTTTTTCGAAGGAAATTGTAATAAACACTGCCTACAGATATATAAAAAGCAAGAGTTTTAGCGGCCCTTTTTTTTGCTTTTAGTGGTTCATTATTAGATACTGATGTTATTAATACTAACGATGTGTGAATTTTTTTTTTATCTTTTATCTCTTGTATTAGGTTTTTAATTTCTTTCAAGGGGCGAAGGTAGAATAATAATCCATCAGCTTGTTCCATACCAATTTGAATCATTTTTTTATTTACTGCAGCAACATGAATGGGAATATTTGGTCTTGATCTTTCAAGGATTTTAAAATTTTTAATTTTTACTATTGTACCGTCATAATTCGTTTTTTCGTCTGAATGAAGTAATAATCTTAAAGACTGTATGTATTCTTTCATCCTTATTGTTGGATTGTCATATTTTAGACCGTGGAGGTTTTCCACAATAACGGATGTACTTGCACCCAAACCTATTATCATCCTATTGTTGGATAGGTTATCTATGGAAATTGCTCCCATTGCAATGGTTGCCGGAGAACGAGAATAAATATTAATTATGGATGTTCCTAGTTTAACCTTTTTGGTTGTTTGAGAAATTGCCCCAAGAGTTGAAAATGCTTCTTTTCCCCAGGATTCTGGGACCCATAGCGAATCAATGTGTTCATGTTTATCAGCATTAGCTGAAAAATCCAATACATTTTTTATATTTAGCAGAGATCCGATACTCAATCCAAACCGGGATTTCATTTTAATCTGCAGAATCGATCTTTGCTAATTCTTTTGAGGATTCCTCGATGTCTTTATGTGAGTCAATTGATTTCCAAAATGAGTTTTCAAATTTTTTTGCTCTTAGTTTTTGTTGTTTTGCCATTTCAGGCAATGCTGTTGTTTCAATATTTCCTTTGTCTGGAAGGTAATTGAATACATCTTCGTTAAAAAAGTAAATGCCAGCATTGATCCATTTGTCAACTATGTGGGGTTTTTCTTTAAAACCCGTTACATTAAGTTGCTCATCAAAGTCTACTATTCCAAAGGGACTAGTAAGAGGCACTACAGCTAATGTGTTGGTTTTATTTTTATCTGCCAAGTATTTGAAATCTATATTGGTAAGTATATCCCCATTTATCATAAAAAAACCTTCTTTTTCATCCTTCAATAGGCTATATGTGTTTTTTAATGCTCCACCTGTCCCTAAAGGCTCTTCTTCTACCGTATAAGCAACTTTTACGTTAAATCTATTTCCACTTGCGATGTGATCTATTATTTGTTCTTTTAGATATCCGACGCATATTATAATTTCTTTTATATTGTTTTTTGCTAAAAGCTGAATCTGCCATTCTATAATTGGCTTATCCAAAATCTCTATCATCGGTTTTGGACAATTATCTGTTATTGGTTTGAGTCTTTTTCCAAACCCCCCCGCTAAAATTACTCCTTTCAAACACTTTTGTTATTATATTATTAAAATATATCTTTTCTTTTTTTATTTGTGTTGTATTAGTGTGATACTTAAACGGATAATGGATATATAGTCTTGTTAATGTTGTTGCAGTAACTATTATAATGATAATATGACTATTATAATGATAATATAACTATTATAATGATAATATAACTATTATAATGATA
>JBBJMN010000169.1:0-3121 GCA_037720485.1 Candidatus Nitrosocosmicus sp. | reverse complement strand
AGCCGCAAAAACCGATTGCAATTAGAAAGGAATCTAATGAATCCAATGTAAGGAAGATGATACAACTGAAAAAAACTCCAAGAATAAAACTTCCAATCATGTTAGATAACAATACATTTGAAACAAGGTTTCCAAACAGCAGCAGCAAAGGAGAACATGTTTTGTCCCATATCTTGGGAATGCACCCAAAATTCACATATCCCAAGAAAAAGAAATCAATTCCCTTCATTATCTACAGGTTATGCAGAAACAAGTATTTGTGAAATGTCTTCCAGATGTTTTTTTAGAGTATGCCAAAACAGCATATTTTCTAGATTTCACAACATCTCAAAAAGGAATTTAACAATTAAAGTTAATGAATAAAGAATCGACGGATTTGACGACAGTATAATTATATTCCCATTAAGGATTGCTTGAGTTTATTCCGTAGCCCTCGATTAGACCCTCCAGACACAAAGGTATCGTTATGCATGATAAGCTTGGGCACTGTGATGGTGTCCATGATGCATTTTCATTCAGCTAAGCCCAATAAAGAATAATATTCTTTGTAACCTAATTAAACATAATACGCCAAATAGGTATTGATTTTGAATGTTGCCATGATTTAAGCCCTACTTTTTTGTGTTAAAGCAAACAAACAGCTGCACTTAAATAATTACATATGGTTTTTTTTATAAAGTTTATTGGTTTCATTGCAAGTAATTCATCATCAATAAATACAAATAATGACAACATTACAACATGTCCTCTTTAATTAATGACGAAAAAGAGTTTAATGAAAGGGATATTTCAAAACTAGAGCGAAACAGGTTTCCTGTTTCACAAAACCTTCAACCGCGACAAGATAAAGTATACCCACAAGAACAGTCAGTCAGGAGGCCGGACAATACCAAGTATAGCATTGAAAAAGTTGCGGACAAAGCAAAAACAAAAGTTTTACCAAATACCAATAATGCGGTTTATTATGATTATGGGCAAATATCCAAATCAATGATGGACATCTCTTTTGGTTACGCTCGTTTGCAAAAGGAGTTCGCCGATTCCTTCCAATCTGCATGGATGGAGTTATTAAAATCGAGTTTGTATAATTATAGAGTGTTTCAAGAAAAAATGATTGACCTTTATGCTGAAATTTGTAAAACATGTACAAAAAACATGAACTCATTTGGATTGGGAAAAAAACAAAAATTCATAAAAGGCGGAAGGCACGGTACTCCCATATTTATTCATGCAAATGGTTTAAAAACAAACTTGAACAAAGTATCATAATTTTAAAATAAAACAGTATTCTTTAATAGGTAACAATTATTTTTGGTTAAACAAACATTCACCAATTTATCGAATAGGTTTCGGCTACTGAGAATACCCTATCTGAGTAAAGTTATTGCACATAATGGCCACACAAGTATATGCCATAGAGATTGGTGGGTATGACTTATTAGATATGAATATTAAAGAAAAAGGATGACACTAACCAACAGTAAAGACATTATAATTACTTTGGAATAAATGAACCCATAGTATCACCTTTAGAGAAATTAGGAATCCGTATATTTGGATAGTGACTTTAAAGTATAGGATTATTGCGGCTGTACTGGTAATAAAAAAGAATCAAATATTCTGATCGGGGTTCCTGTTCAATGAATAGATTAGGCGATGGTTTGCATATGTATAGAATAAGTGAATATAACTTATGGATTTAAGGATGCGGTAAGACTATGCTTTGGCGCTGATGTAAATTAACATGTTCTATATCCTTAAATAATGTTTTTTGAAACCTGTTTTATAAATGCGTTAATACTTTAAATAGAAACATCACGATAACAAAAATCGCGTTTGAATATGCAATAAGATCTTCTGGAAACGTTTATGCCAACATCTTGTTCATGCAATCAAAAGATTGATTTTCGTTTAGGTTATAATGTTCACAGCTTTTTACTAACTGTAAGAGAAGTTGCCTTTTTTCATTAGATGCCTTTCTCGATTGTTACATTATCTGCTACTCCAAATAGATTACAAGTCTAAAAGTACTGCATAAATAACCACAACATGCCCAAAAATATGGATTTTAGGCCAACCTATGCCTATGGGTGTTAATGTTTTTAGGTTTTCTGATTTTGTGTTTCTTTTCTTTTTAGTACATTTTCAGATTTGCATTTTTTGGTATTAGTTTACAAACTGGAGATGGGTTGTTTTAGTAAACTGGTATAACGCCTTTGCAACTTTGAGAGAATGGTTGAATGAATGAGATCGACCTTGTATACCCATATTGGCCTGTTCTTCCCCTGGACCGTTGTGTTATAGTCAAATAGTAAAGATAAGAATTTAAACGTAGGATACACTTATTGTCATGGATAAAATGTCCAATTCTGAGGATGACAATGGAGCCCTTCACAATGTTGAAGGTTTTGTACTAGACATGTTATCATCCAAATATGGCTCAAGAGGTCACCCTTCAATCAGCATTGGAGAATTGATGGGATCCATAGACACTGCAATGTCTCCCCTACTAGATCAAGCCATTGAGGACTTGATCGCTCAAAGTCTTATCCATTCTCCGGATGGCGAAAACTACCAAATTACTCAAGATGGCATTGATGAACTAGAAAACAGAAAGAAAGAGGCAATACCACTTTAGATTCAAAAACTATTTTTATACATCCCAACTCAAAAGTTAAGGCAAATGAGTAGAGTATGCCAATAGGAATTCCGAATATGGGAAACAAAATTATTTCCTATTTTATTTTGGCGGACGTTAAGGGAAACTTTCGCTATTTGTCTTAAAAGGTGCAGATTAATCAAGATTAAAGACAAGCAACCACACCCATAAAGAAGACATCATCTAAAATTTGTATTGACAGACTAAACGGCTCTGTTCACTTAAGCGTCTTCAATTCCCTGTTATGAAAATCCACAAACAAATGCAGCCAATTCACTACATGCTTTAGATTGCATTTCTTTTTTCTGCATGGAAAGCAGTCAATAAAACTCTCCGTTCTGTCCTTTATGTACTGCATTGTCCTTTCAATGATGCCTTTCTCATGAGAGGAATGGAATGGGTATGGTGCTTTGGATTCAAGAATTTGCGGACCTGTGGATACCAAGTGCCTCACCATCTGTT